>JABIGP010000215.1 GCA_018650105.1 Methanobacteriota archaeon | reverse complement strand
ATTAATCACAGGTTCTGCAATTCTTGCATCAATGTGTTGTCTTCCTTCAATTGTATTGGTTCTATTCGGACTTGCTAGTGTTTCTACTGCAGCAGCAGTTTCTGATAGCCTATATTGGGGTCTTGATGGATTTCAGTGGTTTAGACCTGCACTATCGCTAATCTCTGTGATCTTAGTAATTAGCGGATTGGTAATCTACTTTCGTTCAAGAGGTATTTGTAGCATTGAGCAGGCAAAACGAGAGAGAAAACGAATCATCAATATTTCATTAACTGTATTAATCACATCTTACCTACTCTATCTTGTATTCAATTATGTAATTCTAACAGAAATCGGGATAGCACTTGGTCTACCTTGGCAAGAGAGTCGTTTCTGGAGCAAATAATATTAGCAATTATTCCTCGTTGAGTTACAACCGATTTGCCATTCTTGCCCAGACTCCATCGCCTCCCTTGTAGCATCTAATAGGTCATCTTCAGCGCTACGGATTTGACCTTCTCCAACCTTCCATGAAAGGCTGATATGAACCTCTTGATGAACCCAATTTCTCAATTGCAAAATTGATTTTTCAATTGAAATATTACATACTTGCTTTCCAATTGGAATTTTAATTTTACGAGGGTTCAACTTCATTCCCAAACGCATCGCTTTCTGTACGGATTCTTTAGCGGTCCAACTACGGATTGCTTGTTGAGGGTTCTGCCTAATCTGTAGCAATTCATCCCCACTCGCCATCAGATCTAATGCATTATCAGCAATTCCCCTATCACTTGGTTCTGCATCGATTCCAATGGTCCAATTTGATTCTACGATTGCGACATATGCCCATCCATTTCCATGACCGATGGAAATACTTGGTAGTGGCTCATTTCTCCAGACGCCATTGATGAATGCCAAACTTGGTGCTCGTAATTCATTTCTTCTTACTTCAATTTCATCAATTGATTGGATTCCCCATTGGACAAGTGCATGTTGTAATAGCCAGCGTCCACTCAAATGTTCCATTCTCCTTTTACTGGTTGCAAAGGAAGATACTTCGTCCACATCTACGAAAACAAGGTTATCCAGAGTGAAATCCTGTACCTTACATCTATAGCAGGCAATAGACGGAGCATCCGGCAATTGAGGAGGACTAAGCACCTCTACCAATGGCTGCATGGATAGTCCACCCCCTCAAGTCAATTCAACCCATGCCCTAAATCATCGTGGCAATGTGAATTGTTGGTATTCCGGAATAGGCGCCATAGCCTTCAGACGTAGTCCTTTCAAAGCTAATACTGGTGCATCATCATCTCCGACTATTACGACATCGTGAACGGTTACTCCTGCATCTTCAATCGCTGTACGAATACTGCGCAATCTTAGAATTTCGTCTTTCTCTGGAACTCGCAAATTGCAAGTCCATTCAATACCAACTGGAAGTGATGAAAAGTTTTCACTTTCCATTGTTACCAAACCAGCATTTTGGAATCCGGCTTCAATTAACATCGGGAGCGCCTCTAAGAGAATTGATTCACCTTGAGATTCTATTGTCCATTGGTCACTCTTAGGCAATTGATGTCGCATTAATGCAATACCATCTATTCCTGGCATTGATTCATTTCCTACACCTCTAATTACTCCACCATGAGATTGGAATCTAGGACCATGGAAATATCTCAGATAAATGAAAGCAGGTGTGTGCATCAATTCCCCTATTGGCGGCGTGCCAATGGTTGGAATCATGCTGACTTCCGATTCAAGGAATGGGCAGATGTCATCGCACATCTCGACCAAACGAACTGTGGCTTGATGATGTTCTCTCTCACCAAATACTTCTCCCTTTGAATTGGTTAAATCACTCACTAAACGACATTTGACCCATGATAATTGGTCTTCTTGCTTCTCCAATACAGACTCTACTCTAACGGTCATTTCGCCCTTTAGCAACTTAACTGGTAATCCGAATTGAACATCTTCAAATCCTGCTAAACAGGTTTGCGGGCGCAATAATAATGCATTCTCTGCAAACATTTCCAGAGCCATT
>JABIGP010000117.1 GCA_018650105.1 Methanobacteriota archaeon | reverse complement strand
TAAGAGATAATGGCCATAGTCGATTCATAAAATTAGTTGCTACTTCAATGGGGGGTCGCTCTGCCGCTAATGAAGTAATCAGAGATGGTCTCGCAGGAGATTTACTCGGTGAACATGCCATTTCAAAGGAGATAATGCTTCTAGAAGAGGCTTGGACTAGGCTATCCACAACCGGAACTGTAGCATATGGTAAGGTACAATTGGATAGGGCATTGAAAGAAGGGGCGATAGAGACATTGCTAATCACTGCAGATTTATTGAGAACTGAAGAGGATACTATCGCAGGAAAATCATGGCCAGAATGGTGCAAAGGACTCTCTGATATTTCAGCAGGATTAGTGCAGTGTTCTACTGACCATGATTCTGGACAGCAATTGTTGGGAATGGGTGGGGTTGTTGCTCTACTGCGCTACAAAATGTGAAATTGAGGATTGAATATGGAAGGAAATAAATCTTTCAAATTTGCATGGTTTAGCCAATTCAAGGATATTCCCCGTGAGCAATTACGTCAATCATTACGTGGTTTCCGCTGGATACTTCTTAATGCTGAAGATTTGCCCAATGCAACATCTGTATGGATGTTTGCTGAACTAGATGGGTTCTTCATCGCTCTAGACCATAGAGGTAGTGAATTTTCTCCTGGAGTTCATAACAGGGCTATACATCTATTACTTCTCGATAAAGAACAAGAGGTCAAGGGAATTTCAAAGGTCATCTATGGTGCAAGCGATAATATTGAAAATTACCTTTGGTGATATATTGACAATTAAGTGGGCTCGAGGGGATTCGAACCCCCGATCAACGCCGTGTAAAGGCGCTGTCATAACCAGCTAGACCACGAACCCGTGTTCCACCCCTATGGCAAGGGGTTTTTCAACTAACCGCATCGCCACTAACCTCAAAACCATTCAACGCTAGCCCTGTATATATGGATGAGGAAGTCCAAGCGACTGCCGCACGGTTAGTTCGCCGTCTCAAAGAAGGAAATCACACTATCACAGTTGCTGAATCCTGTACAGGTGGATTACTTGCAAGCGCATTTACTGATATTGCGGGAGCAAGTCAATGGTTCCGCCAATCGTGGGTCACATATTCTAATGATGCAAAAATAAAGGAACTCGGAGTTACTGAAGAGGCCCTCAATAGAAGAGGTGCAGTATCTGCTGAAGTAGCGATTCAAATGGCTCAAGGTGCCCGTAAAAGAGCGAATGCGAGCATTGCAATATCTATTACAGGTATTGCCGGACCGAATAATGATGGGAGCAATAAAAAAATTGGCACCGTATATGTCGGTATTGCATCCGAAAACTGGGCTAATTCTGATATTACTGAAATCGGTGGTAACCGTGCAGAAAATAAAATTGCTTTTGTTCATTTTGCATTATTAACCGCAATAAAATATTGGGATAGAGCTATGGCAAAGGAAGAAGTTGCAAGGAAAGAAGAAGAATCAAGGGTTGCTGCAGAAGAAGATGCTAAGTTACAATTTGAAGAAGAACGGGCAAGGCGTGAAGCAGAAGCAAAGGAAAATGCTCCATGGCAAGAAGACGCATGGAGTGACGAGAAAAAATCTGCACTTTCAAAAGAAATTATTGGCCATGAGATCAATTGGGATAAGGAAAATGATTGAACGATTCCATAACCAATTGTAATTTCTTTGTCGCACTGCTTATGTGCATCCGATGTCACCTTCGTCAATATGGGTGGTGATGCAGCAGATATCTGGCAGCATTTGGCCAGCCGAAAGATAATGCTATTGAAATCGATGAAGCAGGCTGTTCAAGAACTTGCAGACCCTTTTGCTGTATTTTCGCATGCTCAAGAAGTTGGATTTAATTCAGGACTCCTGACACAAGAGATTCTAGATAAAATGATTACTGCTCACATTACTACACAGAATAATGATTCAACAATCGAAGAAACAAATAAACCAGTTAGTTCTGAAATTAAGCAACGGATTATTCCCAATACATCAGCAGATGAATTAGGAAGAACAATCGCACCAATTGCTCAGCATGAGCCTTTTGATGTTCGTTTCCGCAATAATCTACCAGATTGGAGTGTAGATGATTTCAGCGAAAATGCCAGTGATGCTACAAGCGATATCAAAGTTCATTACGACATTACTGGAAACTCGGTTACTGAAGGGAAGATGTCTGATATTAATTCCTGTTTTTCCGACCGACTAGAAAAAATTAGAAAAATGATAATTGCAAATTCTAACCTTCCAAAACCACCTCAAGAGATTGCAAGATTAAATTCTGAATATTCACGTTATCAGGGATATGAAAATACTGCGGTGGCTATCGGTTTAGTAAATGAACCACGTTATACAAAAAATGGCCATCTGATGTGGGGAATTGAAGATGAATCCGGCGAGATGTTGTGCCTTCTAACCAAGCGACAAGGAGATGATAGGGATAGGGCTCAAGAAATGATACTTGAATCCGGTTTGATGCCCGATGATGTATTAGGTGTATCAGGCTCTTTTAGCCAAACTGGAGATATTTTCTATGTATCGGATTTGTTCTTCCCCCTCAAACCAAAACATCAAAAATCAAGTTCAGAGCATGGAGTCAGTGTAGCATTCCTATCAGATATTCATGTTGGTTCGAAGACATTCTTAGAGGCACAATGGCACAAAATGGTAAGATGGTTTCATACCGACCCATTAGCGAAGACAATCAAATATCTCATTTTGTCAGGTGACTGTGTTGATGGAGTAGGAATATATCCTGGACAAGATAAGGAATTAGCGATACCTGATTTGTATGGCCAATATACAGAATTTGCTAGACTTCTTGAATTATTACCTGAATGGGTTGAATGTGTCATGCTACCAGGAAACCATGATGCTGTTCGTCCAGCAGAACCGCAACCAACATTTGAAAAGGATATTCAGCAGGATTACAATTCAACCACATTTGTTGGAAATCCTTGTGATTTTTCGTTGAATGGTGTGCGGGTATTATCTTACCATGGAAAATCAATTGACGATTTCGTTGCCGGTTTGCGAACTGTTACCTATTCCGATCCTGTTGAAGCTATGCGCCAAATGTTGAGAAGAAGGCATCTTGCACCTCAATGGGGGGGTAAAACTCCACTTTCTCCAGAGCCCGAGGATGGTTTGGTCATTAATGAAGTTCCTGATATTTTTGTAACCGGACACGTTCATGGACATGCATGCATTGATTTCAAGGGTACAACATTGATTTGTTCAAGCACCTGGCAAGACCAAACATCATACCAGCGAATGCTTGGTTTCCAACCAAAGCCTTGTATGCTAACGATTGTAAATCTGAAAAGTCATGCTACAACTGCAATTCCATTTGCGTGAGCATATATTATTCAAGACCTAATAGTGGCCTCAATAAAGTTAGGTCCTTTTCCATGACAATTTCAACCCCTGCCTTTTCAAATGCCATTATTGAAGAATCTCTTGTCGGGTTAAAACCAATAAAAGTGCTACCTTCAATATGCATACTCAAATCCATTTCAGAATCTCCAACTGATACAATTTTAGAAGTATTAATACCATTCATCTGACATAACTTCTCAATCACTTCTCCTTTACCACCTGCATGTAATCGACAAATTCCTTCATTGGTCAAAGAATCGTCTTCAGCGAATTTGAATCCATTCGCAATCCAATCATCTACTTTTAGCATCGATGCTATTGTTGATACGAAAATATCTACTCCCGCTGATACAATCGCGACAAATACTCCTCGCTGCTTTAATTCTGAAACAAGTTCCCTTGCCCCAGGCATTAATTTTACACCAGAATATGCTCTAAATAGGTCATCCTTGAAAATAGGGTCTTGTTTCCTTTTCCAAAGTTGGATATCAGAACGCATAAATTCAACATCACTCAAAACGCCTTCAATAAAAAGTTGTAAATTTTTCCCATTATCTGTTCCGAAATGATCATGAAGAGTCCTCCATGAAGAAATTGCATCAACTAAGACACCATCACAATCAAAAACAACGCACTCCGGCAAAGTAGCATCGCTGGAATCGTCATTAGTTGCTACCATCTGGCCTCTCCAAGACAAACTAAACGTTTCTTGTTTGAAAGGCTTCGCAACGTTTGATAATCAAATAGCAGCAAATGCTGAAAAAAGGGGAAGCGAAAAACTGGAGGGGTCCTAAGACCCCATCCAGCGTTCGCATTGTTTAATCCGTCTCCGCAGAGTACGGCTTTCTCGAAATGCAAGAGGGAAGAGGGCCGCAGCCCTCTAACCCTAATGCGTCCTTTTGCACTTACCTAAGTTCAAGCCTTCAGGTTGTATGCCAATCCTGTCCATTCCTTGAGGACAGCACCTTGAGCATTTGCCGGAGCATATTTCAAAGTAATTGTGACATCTTCCAAAGGTGTACCATCTGGTGCGTGGGTGCGTACATAGACTTCATCACCAGTGTTGAAGGTAGAAACAGATCTTGTTCCTTCCTTGTTCACTTGGTCAACGAATGTGACGAAAGCGTCACTGTTTGCAGGGTTAAACCCGTAAACATCGTTTGTATCAGCCAAATTGGCTGTGTATGTAGCAATAGATCCACTTGCATCAGTATACATAATACGGACTTCAACAGCTTGGGTTGCCAAGTCTGTTTCAGATTGTTGGACTGAAATTCTCCAGTGTCCATTATCTGCGTCTGCACCATTGATATCCTCAATGTCGAAGGTGACTCTTGGTACACCCTTGACATCTGTTTCAGCTAGACTAGAAGCCCACACGTAGATTACACCTGATAGAACCACTGTGATAGCGACCATTAGAATGGTTGCGATAACAGGGGATACTGCAAGTTCATCTTCTACGATAGTTGCTTCCATTTCTTCCTCATCCTCATCACGGCGTCCGGAAAGTGCAAGAGCACTTACGAAGATACCTGCAAGGCTCACAGCAATAATGCTAGGAGCGAAGGAAGGAACTGCACCTGCACCGATTGTTCCCACAACGGTTGGCAAGTTTTGTCCAGATGCCTCAAAGGTTGAAGATGGCTGGTTAGCGTGAGCACATGTTGCCGCAGTTTCAAGACTGGACATCATGTTGTTACACCAATTGCTGTCTTCAAGTAGAGGTCGGCGTTCAGAGGTCTGTGTAGCATTGCTACCGTATTGACCAGGCTTGGACCAATCTGCTCCTTGTTGTCCTTGGTTGTTAGAACGGTGGGAAGCAGGGGTATCAGTCTGGAAACGATCTGCAGAAGGTGCTAGTATGTCACAAGGGTTTGCCAAACAGGTCTTGACGTCCATCTCGACCCAAACGTTTGTTGTATCCTTTGTGATGTACACATCTTCAGTTATTGAAACAGATGTTCCGTAAGCTGGTACAGCGTAGTAGCGTGTTTGCTCAACTTCTGAGTGACCGTCTGTGTGGAAGGTAATCGCCAACATATGGTCGTATGTGTAAGGTCCTTCATCTCCACCAGCAGTTACATCAATAGTTGTTGGCACATATGTACCGGTCATGATGTTAGTAACTCCATTGAAGTTGAATCCTGTGTCTCCACTGAATCCGTAGTCAGCAACTAGTTCACGTACTCTTTCAACACGTACACCAATTTCTTGCGTAGCAACACCTTGCGCATAATCTGCAATAGGCATCAAAGCGGTATCGTAGTTAGGAACATACGATGGTGCAGATGCTGTGTCACGCAGTACCAAACGGATTTGACAGTAGTCAGATCCAGTCGGTCCGATTTGGTGGATACCGTTGTCGTTCAAGTAATCAATCTCCCAATCAAATCCATTGGTTGTTGCATCTGGAACTAGGTCCAATACTAAGTCATCACCAACGATTGTTGCTTCGAAGTAGTTACCATATACACACTGGTCTGTTGACTCAATTTGCCAAGTCAAATCAGCGTCGTTGTGGTCAACGTCGTTCTTCATTGCAGCAAGACTGAAAGTCAAGTTTTCAGCATTGGTATCATCTTCCATAACCGAAAGCTTCCAAGGGATTGAGTTAACAGATCCATTGTCAGGGTTCACTGAAACAGTTCTTCCTTCATCATCGGTCATTGATGCATTCCAGTCAAGGATGACTGGAGCGTCGTTAACAGGTGATACTGAGAAATCAACATCAAACACAGTAGCTTCCTGGTTCTCTGCTCCATCATCAGATAGAGTTAGAGAGACAGTACAAGTGCCTCCAAGTTCGTTGTTTGTGTTCTCAGATAGAACCAATTCGTTGATAGCGTTCACTTCAGCAGAGAAGGCAATACATGTTGTAGGTACAGATGCACCCCATGTGTAGACTTGTCTTGTAGGTGATTGCTCGTTAGCCATGTCACGGATGTATGAACGTGTAGCGTTACTTACATCACCTAAGAACTTGGTATGAGAACCGAATCCTTCTGGTAGGATGTTGTTATACAATTCATCCTCAGAGAACAGAGGCATACAGTTTGCTTCATCGATGTTACAGATCACTGGTGCGTCGTTGACGTTATCAACAGTGAATGTAATATTCTTTGAATCAGTTAATCCATTGCTGTCAGTCACTTCGAAGCTGTAGGTCATAATACCAAATTGGTTGTCAAGAGGTGTAATAGTTACTTGGTGACCGTTTTGGTTCCAATCTACTAGTACGTTATCGTGAGCAACAACATTGCTTGAAGCAGATGTCCAGGACATTGATGCTTCATCATCTTGCACATCATCAGCCATGTTAGTTAGGCTGAAAGTGTAAGCACCTGAGTCTTCGTCGACAGTAATGTCAGCGAGTGATGCTCCAACAACAGGACAAGCACGCTCCATGTCTAGGTTAACGTTAGCATTGGTTGCCATTGATAGGTCCTCAGTAACTGCCCAGTCATAAGCACAGTCTGCAGAAGTCTTGATCATTACATCGTAGTCCTTTGCAACACTTGGTGTGCTAGATCCCTTGTATGTGCGGTATACTAGTACTTCATCAGCAATTGAACCAGTTAGCAAGTCATCATGAGTCAACTCAACAGTGATATATTCACTGAAGGATTGCAGAGTATTTCCGCTGTCAATTGTTTGAGTTGGGTGAACAGTGCTGACATCAGCAGTGCTTTCACCTTGTACTATTGCAACAACATCAATCTGGCTTGGTGTTCCACCCATACGGCTGAATGGTATAGAAATCTCAGCAAAGTTGCCAGAGAAATCTACAGATACAGCGTCCTGACTCAATGTAGTTGGTCCCCATCCAAGGAAACCATATGAGTACAGGTCATATGATGAATCACTATCAGCCCATAGAACATAGTTTGCAGGCACAGGTAATGTGTGAGCACCGCCCATTCCATTGTATCCAGTTGTTGAACCACTTCCATCAGTACTGATGTAAATCAGTAAGTCTGAGTTAGTTAGATCTTCACCGGTCAATCCGAAGTACAAGTTATCTCCTTCAATATATGTCACAGACATGTCATTGGTACCGTCACCGCTCATTACACCTGGCATTGCATATCCAGATGGGTTCAGAGCGTTTCCACCGTTCCAGTCACTGTCATCACCGTCAACAACCATATTTTCTGGTTGGAAACTTGTGGACACATAGGAAGCACGTGTTCCGTCAGTAGACTTGATGAGAAGCGCAACTTCATTTGCAGGAGTAGCAGTCAAGTGAGTGCTGTCCATAGAGAAGAGGTTTGCTTCATCAATTGTTGCAGTAGTATCTACAATCAACTTCTGGTCATCCAGAGAGTTACCAATTGAAGTGACGTATGCGTTTGCACCTGCATCAATTTGTGTTGTTGATGAAGTCCAAGTCATGTTCTCAACAGATCCTACTGAATCATCGACCTTCAATGCTGTTGTAGCATCAGCCACTCCACCATCCCAACGGAATGGTGAGTTGACTACGTGTACACCGACATCACCGGAAGCGTCTAGTGGGTAAACCCAAACTTCAGGTGAATCTTCAACATATAGACCAGTTCCAGAAGTACCACCGTCAACTGCTGCGTTTATTGCAATAACAGTTGTATCAGTAGCGTGGACACCATAGGAGTCACCAGCAAGTGATGCATCTCCCATTAGGTTGAGTGTACCAGATGGCATATCAACACCAGTGTCATATCCTGAAACAGTGGTTCCATCCAAAGTGACTGTGTTAACTCCATCAGCAGAATTAATTCCGCTTGTTGAAGTTGAAGAATCACCTGATAGGATTGAACCATCGTCAACCAGATCACAGTTCTCAAGAACAATTGCATTGTCAGATAATGTGATAGTATTATCTGCAGAGTTAATTGTTACTGATGCGCAATCAACTGCTGAAATACCGATAGCATTAGGAGACAAACGACCAGCGCTTAGTCCAACCGAGTTTCCACTGATATCAGGTCCAGAGTATCCTGCACCACCTGCTGCCTCAAGTGCGTAGATGTTTGCACCACCGTCACCGTATGTGTCTGTTACCTTGATTGTGTAACTTCCAGCATCAGTGTAGATCTTTAGAGGCGTGTATCCAGTGTTGGATGAGAATGAACCAGCTGCCCAGGTATCCTTTGTTCCATCAGGCAAGGTAATCTCAATTCCAATCTCTCCACCCCAACTGTCTGTTTCTAGATCGACTGATAGAGTCTTCCCAGAACCAAGTGTAAAGGTACAAGTCTTGGAATAACTGTAATCATATGAACGGATAGTACATAATGAGCTAGACGGAGCAGGAGGTTGGCTCATTGAATCCAACACTATTCCACCATCTGAATCAATTAGTGTGTTATTT
>JABIGP010000043.1 GCA_018650105.1 Methanobacteriota archaeon | reverse complement strand
CTCGCAACATCTGGATGCCCGACTACATATAGCGGCATTACACCATGAGGCACAACGCCTTGACCAGGCCAGTGCAGCATGGAAGAGTGTCCTTGCAATAGATGCAGACTGTCAAGTTGCACGTACTCGCCTAGAAGAGTGTGAAATTGCTCAATTGGCCGCAATTAATTGATTTTGCAAAAGCGAAATGATTTGAACAAGGCCCTAAGTGGGTCTGTTATGAGCCTAAGTACATCCGACACCGCTCCCGATTTTAATTTGAAAAATGCAAACGAAAATTTGTACGGTGATATGATTTCACTTGATAAAATGATGAAGGAATGGCCAAAGGGCCTTGTGGTTGCCTTTGAATGCAATCATTGCCCATATGTTGTTGCTATGATATCGAGAATGAATGCCATGGCAGAATACTGTGCTAGTGAAGGAATTGGGTATGTTGGAATAAATTCTAATGATGAAAATAATTACCAAGAAGACTCCTATGAAAACATGGTAAAGAGAGCCGATGCTGGAAAGGGTATGCTATATCCCTATTTACACGATGCAACACAACAGGTTGCCCAACAATATGGAGCTAAGCGAACACCTGAGTTTTTCTTATTCAATTCACAACTTGAATTAGTCTATCAAGGAAGGATGGACGACTCTCCACGCAACCCTACTGAAGTCACAACATCTGAACTATCTGATGCGATTACAGCAATGTTAGATGGTCAAACACCTTCAGTAGTTCAAACCGATTCAATCGGATGTTCAGTAAAATGGAAGATGTGAGTATCAGAATAATTGCAAAATCTGTAAAAGATGAGTTTTCATCCTTCTTTTTGCAAAATCTAAAACAAGTCGCGACTGGTCGTAGTTAATGTTCAAATGGATTACACAGGCGAGTTGTGGCAGCAAATTGACTCCTGGGCGAGCCCTGCCTTGGGTGGTTTTATTATTGCGGTTGCAATTTTTCTAATGTTATATGGATCAAAAAATATCACCCTCTTTTCCTTTTCAGTCGGCTGCGCAATAGGCATGTTATCCAGTTCAATGCTGTACGATAGTATAGGTGCCATGTCTTCGTTATCGGAAGGGGATTTCACCCTAATAGCAACAGTTGGTAGCGGGATACTATCTTTATTATTCATCAATCTTGTATCAGTGGCTGTAACACTTTACATTTCACTAAACATCATGATGTGGATTATTTCATTATTAGAAAGCAAAGGATACGATTTAGAGTTAGGTGTAACGGGTGGATTACTTTTCTTTATTTCATGGTTCATGAACCGTTTTTTGAGAGAAAACCTCTATGTTTTCGGTTCAGCAGCACTTGGTGCAGTAATAGCAATTTATGGATACTCAATTGTCAGTGGCCAAACCCCCTCACAGGTTGATTTGAGCAATCTAACCTTACAATTTGGCGGCCTTGTGTTATTTGTCAATTCAATCATATTCCAACGGCATCATCAAAAGCAGAAAGACCAGGAAGAAGAAGACGAAGAATTGAGAACAGTTCCAAAATATCTTGAAAAAAATAATTAGAGCAGGTTTATCATAACAAGCCAACCTCACCAATTTAGATGAGACCGCTTGTGCTGATGCTTTCCACCGTGATGATTTTCGCATCATTTACTGGCTGTTTAGGTACACAATTGCTTGAAGAAACATTTTCGGACCAAACAGAACCAACACCACTGAGAATAAATCATATCCAAGTCAAAGGAACTCACAATTCGTATCATCTAAAGCCGATAGGTCCAACAATTCGCGCCTATGATTACTCCCATGAAGACCTAGACATTCAAGCCGACCAATTTGGAGTAAGGCAATTCGAGATTGATGTTTGGTGGAGCCCAG
The DNA here is from genome assembly GCA_018650105.1 of Methanobacteriota archaeon. Classification (GTDB taxonomy): domain Archaea; phylum Thermoplasmatota; class Poseidoniia; order Poseidoniales; family Poseidoniaceae; genus MGIIa-L1. The sequence goes on along the minus strand of JABIGP010000043.1, from coordinate 1,639 downwards.
GTCAGCAATTGCAAGTTTATCATAATCAATATGATAGCAGAACTACTTGTCAAACATTACAGCAATGTTTGCAAGTTTTATTACAGTGGAGCGACTCAAAACCAAACCATGTCCCCCTCACTATTTGGATTGAGCCAAAAGAATGGACTTGGACTGCAATTGATGATACTACGGTGATCCAAGCTCAAGATATGCTAGATGATTTAGAACAAGAAATCAATTCTGCATGGCCAATAGAGAAGATAATCACTCCCGACGAAGTTCGTGGTGAGCATCCAGATGTGTCAACTGCAGTAACTACTACCGGATGGCCACTACTTGATTCTTCAAGAGGAAAAGCGATGTTCGTATTATTGGGAGGTGGTGATTTACGTGCAGATTATCATTCCAAATTTCCAAATTTAGAAAGTGCTACAATGTTCACAATGTCTGTGGAGAACACTCCAGAATCAGCAATTTTTTCCAATACCAATCCAATTGGCGATGCTGAAGAGATACAGGCATTGGTTGAGGCCGGTTATATCGTGAGAAGCCGTGCAGATGATGCTGAAGGTGGAGAAGCGGATAATAATGAGACCGAGCGTCGCGATAAAGCGATTGAAATTGGCGCCCATTCAATTTCAACAGATTACCCAGCGCAAGTTGATGGCATTGAGTATTGGCTTGATCTAAATGTGAGATGCAATCCCATTTCTGCACCACCCGATTGTTCAGATAGTGTAATTGAGTGATATAGAAACCATTATGCAATAACAAGGCAAGGAAATTACATGGACGACGCGAAATCAATGCAACTACCAGATGCCACGCCCCCCGCCCCCTCACAAGTACCTCCGATTAGTATAGTAGACAGCGATTTGCATACTGATAATGCGACTCACCATGACCATGCAGTACCAACAAAATCTCCTGCCAGAGATACCATGACTCGTATTAGCACTGGCCTTGTTGTAGGTGCGATTCTTTTGGCTATGTTCGGCGTTATGTCGGATGCGTGGGCAGTACAAGAGGAATCAGAAACCGTTGAAATGTTTGGGACTGAAATTACAACAAAAATGGAACTTGAAACAGGTCTTGACGATGTTTCGGTGACAATATGTGTCGATGATGAATGCGAAACGACGAATGATGATTTAAGCAGCGCATATGATAATTGCACATCAACTGCCAAAGAACTTGAATACAACAAATCCCAACAAGAGGAGTTGTGTGGTGACTTAGGTAAAACGGCAAGCGCAGGATTGGCGGGGATGGTTCTCATCTCCATTGGAATAATCGTAATGTTGGTGATATTAGTTACAACGTTCATGGAGTTGCGCGGTACGGCGATTCCATATTCTCAACACTATCCATTTGCTGCCGCTGTATTTGTTTTGCTTGGTGTTGCTGTTTGGTATTTGATGTTACCAGAAGGCGATGCCAGTTTAGGAGTTGGCGCATGGATGGCTATTGCTAGTGCTGTTTTAGCAGCAACAGCCGGAGGGTATCCGATGTATTGTGGAGAAAATACTGTACGGAGTCCAGGTATAGGTGTTCGCGCTCTAACAGCAGAATCAGAGGCTAGAGAGTTTGTATTACGCGAAAATGCAATGGGCACCAAATCTACTTCTCTTGTTGAACAGGGTAAAGTTCTCCGTTT
>JABIGP010000080.1 GCA_018650105.1 Methanobacteriota archaeon | reverse complement strand
GATTCAGACCCTGAAGAGCAAACAATAGATGCAGATTCTAGTGAAGCGGATGATGAGGTTTCTGAATCAGACCTTGGTGATATTCCAGGAATGCCAGATTTGGATGAACTATCCGAAGAACTGAAAGATTGAATCTGATTTCTTCTTCCAGTGGTGAAAGTCTCAAGATAAAATATCTTGAAGTGTTCCCTCAGCAATAGACTTCTTGATTGAACGAGCAATTCTTCTTCCAGTAGACATGAATGGTTCATTGATATCGGAATATGGAGAGCCTCCAACAAATGGATTCGAGCCAGCAACTATTCTTGCACTGATTTCAAAGACTTTGAATTCAAGTTGGTCTGTGACAATTGTTTCAAGACAGAATGGGCCAATCATCCCCTTTGCACCCTCTTCTAGTTCAAATGATGCTGCAACAGTACCTTCGGCCATTTCAAATGCCCGTGGGAGTAGTGATTCACGAATTACTACAGGTTGATTACCAGTTACTACGAATGAAGGCTCTAATCCCTTTTCTCTCAAATCTCTAAGTGAACCTAATTTGTAAAATTCATCAACATTTGACTCATCTCTTCTGTCCATGCTCAATAATTCAAGACGTCCTAGATTTTGCCCAGCATGACTTCCTCGGCCTTGGACTTGGAAACCATCGCTTGCCGTAGGGTCAAAGTAAAAATGAAGATAATACCGGCACCCCAATGCATATTCTTGAATTGTAAACTCATCTTCTAGGTCAGCGTTTCTGCGAAAATCTCTGTAATCTCTTGCAATGAAATAACCTCTTCCACCTTTTGCACCTGCGTACTTGACAATTACAGGTCCATCAATATCGTGAGGGTCATGGTAGACTTTTGGCATCGTACATCCGCCTGCCTCTAGCCACTGACGTTGCCTTTCGCGACTACTTTCCCAATGCAAAATCCCTCTATTTCCAAATGTAGGGACTTGCAAAGATCTAAAATTGGTAGAGCCAAGGTATTCAACGAGTGAACCATGCGGTATTATCACAACATTCCTATCTCGGAACCATTCTGCATAATCTAACATTTCTCTATAGTCTTCAAGCATTAACCATTCATCAGGTTCAGCACCAGGGAATGCTTTGTAATAGCGACGTCTATTTTCACCTACAGCAATTCCTAAAGTTTTGAAACCTTCAATACGAGCTCCATGAAGTATTTGTAGCGAAGAGTGAGAAGCAACCACTCCAATTGTGATTTGACTTGGGTCATAGTCGGCCAGCCATGTAGCCAGTGTATCGGAATCTACGCCCATGTTGAGGGGTTTAGTATTCCCCCTATATGCGTTATCCTAAAAAAAAATGTGTAATAGTAAAAATTGAATAATCAGTCTAGTGGCATCCTTTTAGTGAATCATGTTGACATTTGTTCCAAAAGATATTTTCATTTGAAATGGGTGACTAATTCAAAGGCTTGCGGACAATCGCCAACCATGGCAGGGAACGAGCCGTCATCCCGGATGACTTATGGCGGATATTTGCGAATAGAAGATTTACTAAAATTACAAGCTGGGCCAGATGGATATTCGCCGTCACCATGTAATAATGAGTTACATTTTATCATCGTTCATCAATCATTTGAATTGTGGTTTAAGTTGGTCCTAAGCGAATTGAAAGAAGCATATCGCTTGCTTTCAGCAGAAAGTGTTGATGAACAATCAATGCCACAAATAGTTCACCACCTTGATAGAGTTACAACAATAATGAAATTGATGACTCATCAATGGGATGTAATGCAAAGCCTTGCCCCACAAGAGTTCTTAGCATTCCGAGATAGATTAGGAACTTCATCTGGATTTGAATCTTGGCAAATGAGAGAGTTAGAAGTAATTCTTGGACTAGATAATTCACAACGAATGGGTGGAATGGATCCATTAGCACATATGGAAAAATTAGTAGGAGAAGGAAAAGTCAGTCAAGATGTTTTTGAAAATTTTGAACAAGTATCTTCACAACCATCTCTAAACGATGTACTAAACGATTGGTTAAGCAGAACACCAATCAATGGTTCTGTCCCATCCGATGCAGGGGATAGTGAAGTTGTTTCACAATTTATTGAAGGGCACATTAATGCCATGCAGGAGCATGGCGAATCTGTAATTTCTCATATTGTTGGAATCGGTCATGGTGAAGAAGGTCCAGTGCGCGCAAGAATAGAAGCGGGAATTGACGGCGCTCGTTCATTTCTAATGCCGAATGAAGAGGTTGATCGAAGTAGGGCTGGTTTGCTTTTCATTGAATCATATCGTGAATTGCCTCTTCTGGCTTGGCCAAGAAAATTAATTGATACGATTGTTGAATTAGAACAGTCCATGCTATTATTCCGTTCTCATCATGCAAGAATGGTTGAAAGAATGATTGGCAGAAGAATGGGTACTGGTGGCTCTAGTGGAGTTGATTACCTTGATGCTACTTTGAAATACAGAATTTTTGTTGACCTTTGGTCAGTTCGAACATTATTGGTAAAGCGAGATGCTCTGCCGGAAATAGAAAACTCAGAATATTATGGTTTCACCCAGTCTTGAGCAAAACTATTGACGATTATTCATCTAAATGAGGGTCAATGTCTATTGGAATTAACTCGTGGTCGTACTCGTATAGAGCAATCTTTAGAGGATCTAATACGAAACGAACATCTGCTTCTTCAAGTCCATAAAGAGTAATTAATTCTGCTTTAAAGGCATCACGAAGAACATCTTCGGAAGCGTATAATGGGGCGCCCATTCCAATTTGTAGTGCACGAGCACCAATGATTCTTGCTCGTTCAAAACGTGTGTGTTGTCGTGCTGGTTTTACCATTTTATTACACCTGCGAGCGAACTCGCATTCGGGGGCTACTGCCACCTCTTTTTGAACCTACCCCTAAAGTTTGCATCTATAATTATTCATTCTTGCTCAAAAATTGATTGTTTTGGGCGTTTTACTTCCCTAATCCAAAGCATCAATGCTGGTGCAATTAATAGGAGCATAATGGCAAACCAAATCAGCGCATATTGCGCTGGGTTGGAGGATATTGGGACCTGATTGGTGTTGTTATCGTTATCAATAAATTCCATATTTCCTGCACTTTCATCACTATATGGCTGTAATTCCGGTATGCCATTGTTCTCAAGAACAAAAATAAGGCGGCCATTCCAATTTTGAAGCATCTCGCTAAGATTAACTCCGTCCTGATAAGAAATATTTGAATCATTGAAATCAATTGTGAGTGAATCGGTTGCTAAATATTGATGAGTATAGTTTCTATTTTCGTGTTGCGTTGAATCAAGTCTCCAAATTGTCAATCGTTGTCCGGTTGAATGATTCCAATGGACAGTGTCATTGCGCAAAACTACATCGTATAGGTCATCATTTTGTAGACCATTATGAGTGCTTAAAGATTGATTTAGATCGAATGATTGACTAGAACCTGTAAGCAATCCTTTGCCATCAACTACTATAGTTGGAATAAATAATAATCTATATTTGTCATCAAATCTAAATTTTGAATGATTTAGATATGTATAATCCTCACTTGAAGCATGGTGTTGAAGAATAACGGTATCTGTTCGATTTAAGTTTGCAATTTCATCTTCAACAAGATGACAAGGTTCGCACCAATCTGCACCAAAATATTCCACTATATGTTCACTCTCACTTGCCTCGCAATCTAGCGTTTGTTGATAGCAGGAATAATCAATATACTGAACGGCAATAATGGCGCCATCATCACTCTCAACTCCATTTTCAGATGATGTATTTGTTATTGATGTTGAGAGCAATAGAAATATCGCGGCCCAAAAGAAAACCCATCTCCTATTGCCGGACATTGACAAGCGCTATGGGAATGTGTTCAAAAGGGGTCTGCATCACGCATCAAGTATGGACCGAGATTGGTGGACCCGTCCTAGCGCCGTCCCTCTCGTACTGTTGGTCATGTCCTTACTAATCATTGTAGTCGGTGGCACGATTCGCATTAGCGATGCAGGAGAATCATGCCCTGACTGGCCACAATGCTTTGGCACTTGGACATTCGATGTTTCTGTTGATGAACAACAACAATTCTGGGAAGATAATCCAGGCCATGAAGATTCACGTGGTATTGACCACCGTTACTCAACTTTCCAAATATTCACAGAGTGGTTCCATCGATTACTCGTTGCAGTTGTTGCAATCCCAGTATTGCTAAATTTTGTAATGGCAAAGAAATTGAAAGAAACATATGGGGATAGGGCAGTAAAAGTCTCGTTTCTTGCGGGAATACTGCTCATCTGCCAAGCGATAGCAGGGGCAATAACAGTTGTATTAGACAATGTTGATTGGTCTGTAGCATTACACCTTTCTTTAGCATGTATTTGGGCATCAGTTTTGTTATACCAATACCTATGGATGAGGATTTGCGAAGGTGCAAATTGGTCACTATTGAAGACATCACAAGAATTTTTCAATCAGCATGCAAAACGAATTGATTCAATGGCAGCATCAGTCTTTTTACTACTAATACTCGGTGCTTGGGTTGCCAGTACAGCAGGTGGCCAATACAATCAAGGTTGCTCAGTAGGTTTCCCTAATGGATGGCCAAAATGCAATGGTGATTTTTTCCCATCGGTTGATGGCCCAGGAATAATGGTCCAAATGATCCATCGAACAGGAGCATTATTAGTTGGACTGCTGCTGATATTATCTACAGCAAGAATCACAGAAAGTGTACGACGAGATAAACAAGCAACTGGTTTCAAAACATTCGCACATATGACAAGTGGATTATGGAGTTTAAATGTCTTGGTAGGAGCTTCATACATTATTCTTGCAAAATTGGAAGAATTCCCAGAATGGCTTTCACTGGTACATTTGGTCGTTGGTGTGAGTAGCGTGTTGATGGCAATTTGTGCAAGTATGTTGATGCGTTTAAGCAAGGAAATATCATTGGAATCCTCGGAGGAATAATCATGACTGGGGCCAATGATGAATCTATCTCGCATCCGGGAATGTTGAGTGTATTTCTTCAACTGATGAAATTAAGGGTTATCGTATTACTACAAATAACAGCAGTTTGTTCAATATTAGTTCATGATTTATTGGCTCGTCATGATTTGATAGCCATCGATAGAACTTGGATGGATACAATAGAAACTGTGGTCATTACTGTGATAGCAGGAACACTTTCTGCAGGTGGTTCTAATGCTATTAATATGTGGTATGACGCTGATATTGACCCTTTGATGAGGCGTACTAAAAACCGTCCAATACCATTGGGCCATATATCTGCAAGAGGTGCATTGATTTTCGGAATAATAATTGCAGTATTAGGCTCGTCTCTATTTTTCTTAGTTCATTGGAAGGCAGCATTTTGGTCCTTTTTTTCGGTTGGATTTTATGTATTCATTTATTCGATGTTGCTAAAACGCAGAACTTCACAAAATATTGTGATCGGTGGTGCTGCTGGAGCAACTCCACCGGTAATTGGTTGGGCGGCAGCTGCTGCAGGAACTATTGAGTCAAGCAATCCTTTTGACTTAGGTTCTGCAATTCCTTGGATGTTATTCATGCTTATCTTTTTGTGGACTCCCCCACACTTTTGGGCATTAGCACTATACCGCTCAGGCGAATATGCGAAAGCAAATGTTCCTATGTTGAATGAGGTAAAAGGCCCTGAGCGCACTGTTTTTGAATCAAAAATTTATTGTGCTTTGCTGCTATTGCTGGGAGCAGTTCCATTGTTTTGGCCTCAATCAGGTCTACCGATTCTTTGGTCGATTATTGCAACAGGACTTTCACTGTGGTACGCAAAATCTGTTTGGAATATTGACCCATTAGAAGACTTTGACGAAAACGGAAGAATGCCAAAAGCAGCAAAATCTTTCTTCCGCTCATTGTATTATTTGGGCTGGATGTTCTTGGTTTTGGTAGTGGTCTGTGCCATCCCAACTTCATTACTTGGTTCACTTGGACCAATCAATTGAAAGTGATACACTGCGCACTGATTGACCAATGATATCGGCATGATGGTGAACCGTCATCTTGATGACGGGTTCGCTGGTGGCCGCAACTACAAGCGGTGATCGCATAGCCTGGCCATTGCGCTGGATTGCTAATCCAGTGGGCTCGTTCTCACGGGAGTTCGAATCTCCCTCACCGCGCCATTTTACTTTCTTCTTTAGTCAAAGAAAGTCTCAAACTCGTCGTCATCAATTGTTGACTTACGGCGTTCTCTTGCAGCAAGAACACGCTTCAGTCTCTTTCTTTTCTTCAAAATCAATGGAATCATAATGATGCTTAAGAACATCATTGTAATAAGAACGCCACCAGAATACTGGAACAATTCTTTCTGCATTTCATCTTGTAAATCTCCAAGCCATGGAACTCCGAGAGGAGGTTCTTCTGGTATCGGTGGTTCTGGGACAATGTGTTGGTTATATTGCCACCATAGGTCATCAATATGTACTCTTTCAACATTGTCAGATGGGTAAGAAGTTACTGTGTTTTCATTTCCAACCCAATCAATAGGTGCAAGAATGTAATAGTATGTTCGATATGGCCTAATTCCATCAATTTCAGTACCACTTTGATTGAAATAACCGGTTTCACCTGGTGTTGATTGAATATCTATGGCGATTGGAGTAATAAATTTCAAATCTACATTTATTGGGCGTGACTCAATTCTATACAAATTCCATGACACAGGACCACTTGGCTCGTGCTCTGGCCAAGTCCAAGTCAAATTAACTTCATAGCACATATTCCATTCTCGGGACATGTCATAGCAATCACTTGAGTTGGTGAAATCATAAGTAGATGAAAATTTAGAAATTGAAGTAGATGGTGGAGTTGAGTCACCACAAATTAATCCATTTATTCCTTCTGCTGTTCTTGCAATGTCTGCCTTCTCAAAGTCTGGTTCTCCAGCTCTATCAGCAGGAATAATGGCGTATGAAGCGCATTCACCTTCCTCTAGGTGGATAGGGTCAACCCATTCTGTACTGGTGATTGGAATTGTTGCAACCTTTGAATCAAACGTTAATTCCTCCCACACAAGAGGGTTTATTCCACCTTCAGGGTCAGGGAAATAGGTTGAACTAGTGTCATCACCAATGATTTTGTAAATTTGCCATCCGCCAATATATGGATTTGACAAATCGCCAGAACCATTCCAATCCAATTTCATTTGACCGTCTTTGAGCAAAGTAGTATTAATCTCTGTCAAAGAAACATCTGCTTCTGGTAATTCTCCAACTATTAGGATCGCTCCATTTGAGCGTAGTTCCACAGTAAATGTGCCATCACCGTTATCGGTTAGAGAATTAGGTGATTCAATGAATGACCAGACATTATGATTTATTGACTCAATTTGACGTACGTCTACAGTTGTGAGGTTTATGTTTGAAGGCAATATTGCACTCATGTTAAGTGTTATTTCTATCGACTCCAATCCTACTTCTGCGGAACCATCCAAGAGTGACAGGACTTCAAAAGACATCAGTTTCAAAGGTTCTTGACCAGAACCAACGCCATAATTGACGCCTAGGATAGGTAATATTGTTTCAGTCTCGACATAGGCTTCAGCGCGTGTAATAGCGCTTCCAGTGTAGTATGGTTCGTCACTAATGTCGATATAATCGAATATTGTGATATATTCGTGAACAGTATCAATGGTGCCAAAATCGTCTATTACTCTAAGCGTAATAATGTGGTCTCCCAATCCTAAGATTTCACCACTGATGTTCAATACTTGCCCATATCCTAAATTGATAATACCCGAAACCCACCATGAATAATTTAGAGGTGCTGCTGCGGTTGATCCGGTTTTTGCATACATCTCAATATTATCGCCAGTGTTGTATCTACCGTTGTAGCTTTGCTGGTCAATTTCTGCACCAATATCTCCAGCAAGAACGTCTGTTTGTTCGCTGATAATATTATTTGAAGTACTTACATCAGAACCGGATAGGTATGTATTTGGTGCAGATATCTTTAGAATTCTATTATCACCAGTAACAGTAATATTAAATCTGCAAATTTGGTTTTCGTTAGGTAATAGTGAACTTACTTGACATTGTTCTTCCATTTTTAATTCACTACCAAGGTCATATATCTCAAAGGTTACATAGAAATTCTGTACAGTTCTATTGCCCAGATTTATTACTTCGGAATAAACCATTTCATTGCCAAAGTAGTAGTTTTCTGAACTAGAGTCGTGTGCTGGAGCCATCACTGAAACTGCGATATCTATTGAATCATCAATCACAATAAGTGTTGAGGTTAGGTCATTGAAATCATTTTGATCACTATTTGGTGTTCCTGAACTGTTATACAGTCCCCATTTTAGCACATATTGTCCTTCGAAGGGATAATTGAATACTGGCATTTGATGGCCAAATGCCATAAGAACACCCCATGAGTTCAACCCAGAATTGTAAGAATATGCTTCAGATAACATCACTGATTCGGCTTGGTCCCATAACTGCCATCCTATTGTTGCATTGAAATTACACGAACCACAACTGTTTACTGAACCTTTGGCCTTGAGAGTATAATTGGTATTTGAATTCAATATTTTTTCCCCATTATATTCTGCAAGCCCTTCAATATCGTCATGTGGTTTCCATGTTTCATCAACACTCAAATCAACAAATGATTGTGAGATATTGAAATTATATTTGTATAGGTCATTACTAGGTATTTGGTCGGAATCATCAAATGAATATACAACAGTGACTATTCCTTCAGAATTAGACGCTGGAATCCAAGAATTAGAAGAAGTAAAATTTTGATACTGCCCTGAACCAATATTTGCCAAAGCGAATTGACCCTTTGAATCATAGTTTGATTTACAAACCGTTCCATCAAAATCTCCGAGACAAACATGCCAACGCATTACTCGGTCTATTCCAGCAGATGTCAAACCTTGATTTTTTACTTGGGCAGTGAATGTGAATGAATCATATGAAGAGGCCCAAATGTCCTTTGATGGTGAAATGCCATCTGTTATTGCGAGATCTCCAGTTACCGAAGCACTTACTCCAGGCAAGTTTGCAAGTCCTCCCAACGAAGAAATAAGTAGCAGTGAAATAAGGAACAAACTACTACTTTTGGACCTATTATGATATGGCTCGCGCTGCGACATCACCCAGTGCCTCGCAAGGGGGATTCAAAGAGTCATCGCCCCCGAAAGGGATTACGATGGCTAAATGTGCCCTTTTACAATCAGCCGAGAAAATAATTACGGCCATTAACAAAAACTGTTTTTTCCTTGCCCATGAAGAATAAATATGCGGCAACCTCTTGAATCGTCAAACCACACCTCGTATTATGCAGGGACCCGTTTACTCTCACACAGAGAGAGACAATGGAGCAATAACTGCAGTTATTGAATTTTTAACAGCGTTTGTATTATTCTTAATGATACTAACTGCATTTTTATCTTTAGCCCAATTGGAAATGGGTTCAAATGACCCATCTCTTGACCGATTGGATAGTGCGGCTGTACTTGGCATGGATCGTATTAGTTCAGATGAAGGTTGGTTCGTCCCGTTGACTAATGAACAATTAGATTATGATAATGCAACTGCAAATTGGCACTTATTTCCTGCTCAACAATTAGAAGAGGGAAGAGTGCAAGCTGGATTATTAGTTGACGGGGAACTAAATGATTCAAAAATCAACGCATTGCACAATATCAGCGAGGACGGTTTCGCATTAGGAATCGGATTGCCAGAAGGATATAGTTTTCATCTGAACATTATGGTCACTGATAGCACTGAAGCACAACGTGTAGGAGCGGTCTTATTCGATGGTGGAACAGATAAATCAGGTACTCGGGCATCTTCTACATCGTACCGTAATTTCTATCAAAATGATGAAACAATTCAGATAATCCTTGAAGTTCACGACGGTGGGCGTAAGAATAATCAATTGCAAATTACGGAAGTTCATCCCCGTCCATCTCAATCAGGAGCAGAATGGATTGAAATCTATAATCCGAATGACTTCGCCATATCTTTGTATGGTTGGTCACTTGAACATACCTCTGGTTCTTCAACATCTAACCTACTTCTAAAAGAGGGAATAATAACGGGGCATGCAACTGCAATTTTCACAGGCGACCCATCAAGCCAAGATGCTGGAAATGCAAGTGAAGTAATTGATTTAGGAGTTGAAGGTTTTCTTGGAGTTGGTTCAATTGATAATTTGGCAAATGGTAATGGAAAATTGACCTTGAAATATACTCAAGTGTTTGAATCACAACCTGCAGTTATTCAGAGAATAAATTGGGGAGGAGATACAGGTTTGTTCCTAGTCAATGGCCAATCAATTGTTTGGGATGGCACATCAATGTTCGATTCCACTTCATGGTCCATTTCCAACAACCCGACTCCTGGAAATTGATTTTTACACTTTGTGTGTTGTTCCGATGTTCCAATAATCACATTCACAGCCCTTTTGCGGCGCACAGTTCATCAACCCAAACTGTTTCGATGTATTTGTTCCCATGCAGCCGGCAGCAGTTTACACCCGTGATAGATGCGTTACAGGCATCCACGGATTAGATGAAATCCTGAGAGGGGGAATTCCATATGGTTCAACTGTTTTGGCATCTGGAACATGTGGTTCCGGAAAGACAACTGTGGCCATGGAATTCTTGGTTAGAGGGGCATTGGCAGGCGAGGCATGTGCGCATTTTACCGCAACGGAACCCTCGGTCAAATTATTAGAAAATATCCGCCAATTTGCATTTTTTGACATGAATATGGTCGATACAGGATTAATTAATGTATTCGATATGGATGTATTATATTCTTGGTTAGGTTTAGAAAAATCATCTTTTGATTTGGATGACGTTCACGCATTGATTAAGGCAATCGTTGACATCGTCAACACAATCGGTGTAACACGATTAGTAATTGACTCAGTGACTACGCTTTGTTACAAAATCAAGTCGGAACAATTAATCCGTGATTTCCTTTTCACATTAGGAAAGAAATTGTCAACCCTTGGTTGTACTACTATACTGGTTTCAGAGATAACTTCTGCTACAGAAAATGCACATTGGTCATCTTTCGGTGTAGAAGAAGCGATTGCAGACGGAATTCTTGTGATGGGCGATGTTGAAAGAATGGGCCACTTGCTAAGATTTTTACAAGTTGTAAAAATGCGTGGAACTTCACATTCTAGGGCCAAACATGCTATTGAATTGACTCCGATTGGTGTAATGTTAACTCCAATGCTCAAGTGGGGCGCACAAAGCGATAAGCAAGGCAGATGGGGTGCTTGATTATGTTTGAATTAGATCAAAGAATCGCAGAGCAACTCACCGAAGTTGCTCTAAATAGTGCAGTTCAAGTTCGTTGCGGCAATTCGAATGCATTCATGGTCACGGCTAGTACAATGGTTCCATTGATGCAGATGTTTGAAATGGGCGGAGTTTACATTTCTGGAAGTAGAAGCGCAATTGAAATGATTGAAGCATTTGAAACAATTGGAATCGATGTCTCGCACATTCAATTCATTGATTTAGTATCTTCAGGAGTTCTGGGCGGGACAGATGTTGATAGACCAAATATCCATTTCGTAGACTCACCTATTATGCTTGAATCAATTTTGCTCCGTACTCTATATTTATTGAGAACAACAGCAAATGAACGTAATTTTATTATCTTGGACAGCGTCAATTCTTTGGCGATTTATAACGAAGACAGGATGCTTGCAGAGTATCTTCACACATTCATAAACACCTTTAGACAAAGAGAAGTTCTTTCTGTAATCATAAATGTTCCAGACCAAACATCTCCGTTGGTACTATCAAATCTTGATTTGTATTGTACTGATTTAATCGATCGAGGGCAAGTGGTAATTCATTGAGGTATTTGTTATGAATAAGCAATATACATTCAAGAAAGAAGATGAAGAGTTCTTCGGCGCAGTAGGTTCTTTTGGAGTTCCTAAATTCGATGGAGAAATGCATGGTGGTGTTCCAAGAGGATTCACAATGGTCAGTTTTACAGATACTGGTTCAGGTTCAGAATTATTTGGTAAACAATTCACTTCACCAGCAGAAGAGTCAGAAAATACATTATATGTTTCAACCAATGAGGGTCAACAAGAAATCGCACGTGTTTTCAAAAAATACGGATGGCCATTAGACATTAATGTTAGAACCATTGGAGAAGAATACAATAGCGAAGTCTTGGAAAAGGAGTTACTCGCTAGTAGATATCGTCTTGAAGGTTTTAGATTAGAGGATATTCAACGTCTGGCCCAAACGAGATTCGTAGACGAAACACACCAAGATTATCTAACCGAAGTAACGAATGAAATCATGTCACTCGGGCCATATTTTAGAGTGGTAATTGACAATTTAGATTTCTTTTTGCAAAGAGAAGATAATTCCAAAGTGGTTGCAATGGTTAGAATGCTACAAGCACATGCACAATTGATGCGCGGACTATTGCTAATCAACATCTCTAACGATGGATTGAATCCTTCAATAAAACAAGAATTAGCCTCAATTGCTGACATGGTTCTTTCATTTAAAGTTCGGACAATAGGAACTGATTTCGAAACTTCAATGATAGTTTCAAAGTTCCGTAACGCTCCAGAAAATTTGAAAATTCTCGTTTTCAGAGTGACTCCTGCAGAAGGTATTACTCCAGAAACAGTAGAGCGTATTTCCTGAGAATCAAAATTGAATACGCTGGTATTCAAGCGACAACTCAAAAGGCAAGCCCTAGCCCGCGAAAGATATGGCTACGCGTGATGCTACTGGTGGTTTTGATCCATCGGGCATTGATGAAGAGGCATGGAAGGAATTAGAATTACAGCTTGAAGCAACAATTCCTAATTATGACCGGGTCAACAAATGGATGACTTTCGGACAGGATAAAAGATGGAGGAGAAATGTCCGTAATCATGCTACTGAGGGTATGAAAATACTCGAAGTCGGTTGTGGCCCTGGTTCATTCGCAGAAGATTTAGTTGGATTAGATGTCACATGTTTAGATCCATCAGCATTGATGCTAAAATTTGCCAAAGAGCGTGTCGATTCCGCACGACTTTCACGTGGAGAAGAACCTGCAAATTATGTTGAAGCAATCGCAGAAAAAATTCCTTTGCCCGACGATGAATTCGACATGGTTTTTTGTTTATTTTCCTTTAGAGATTTCAAAGATAAAAAGCAAGGATTAACAGAGATTATGAGGGTATTAAAGCCAGGTGGACAACTTGTCATATGTGATGCTGGGAAAGCAAATTGGTTACATGGGCTGTTCGGCGCTATCTGGATGGCGACAGTAGTCCAGTTGATGGCACGAATAATTACCAAAGACAAAAACCACCCATGGAAAGGACTTGCAAGAACTTATACGCATTATGGCAGTAATGGATATTATCGTAAAATGATGAAAGAAGTTGGCTTTAATGAAGTGCAAGGCCGCTTATTACTGCCATTTGGAATGGCGAGCAGGTTTCGCGGAAGGAAGCCGCAGTGAGTAAATATTGCAAGTTAAACACTTGTCAAAAACACCCTTTTTAGTTATTTTGTGGGAGAAATCGCCAACAATTTACCCCACTACTCTCATAAACCCCTTTCATCTCGCCGTCAATATTGGTGATTGCTATGGGTATGGCTGAAGTTCTAAGAAGCATCAAGGATGCAGAACAGGCTGCTGAAAAGCGCCTGTCCGAAGCACAAGATGAATCCTCAAAATTAATGTCTGATGCAAGAAGACAAGCATCAGAATTGATTACTGAAGCAACCGATGATTCAGTTAAGAATACTCAATCAACAATGGATAAAGCACGAAAATCAGCAAATAAGGATGCTGATAAAGTAAAATCCAAGGGAGCAAAAGGAGTTGAAGCAATCGAATCCTCTGCAAATGGCCGTACCGGTGATGCAGTTCAATTAATCGTAGATTCTCTAATGCCGCAGTAAGGGTGATACAATGTTTGTGACCGTTGACATGTCCCGTTTGACAGTGGCTGCCCCTGTCAATAAGATGGAGCAGATACTACGTATTTGTTCGGACATGGGTTGCGTACACATTGAGGAATATGGTAATTTTGAAGATGGAATTGGAGTCGGTCAAGCTATTAGCAGTGCAAATGCGAATTCAGTGAGTTCATTGCTTGCAAAGGTCCGGGGTGCAAAATCACATTACTCACCGAACAATACCAAAGGACCAAAGTCGGTCGCAGAAGTTCAAAAAATGATTAATTCAGGATTTGAAGAAATTGTTGACCAAGGACTTGCATTTGCCGATGCGGTAAGAGATGCTGAAGCAGAGATTGAAACAAAGAGCGACCAACTTGCATTGTTGAGGAGAATTGCTCCACTTAACATTCCACTAGATTTGCTTACAAGCACAGACCGTTTAGAAGTCTATGTTGCAGAATCTGCAAAAACCAACTCTCTGTACAAAACAATAGTCCAAGAATTGGGCGGAAATGTTGAAGTTCATGCAGAATCAAATGTGATAGCAATTGCATGCCTACCTAAACATTCTACCGATGTTCAATTGATTATGAACGATCACAATGCTAGAGCGATTCAGGTCCCAAGTGGCGTGGGTTCCCCTTCAGAGGTTATTTCCTCTCTCACAAAGGAACTTGGCAAATTGATGACATCTGTAAGCAAGAACACAGCAGCAGGAGAATCATGGCTTGCATCTCATGGCAGAGATCTTGTGATAGTTGATGAGTATCTAACAAGAGAAGACGCAATATTCACCGCACCAACACTATGTGCAGTTTCAAATCAAGCATTCGCTATTGATGCATGGGTTCCAACTTCAAATTCATCTGCAGTAAAAGAAGCACTTTCAAAAATGGCATCTCACGTTGAAGTTGTAGAACATGTTGAGGACCACCATCATCACGATGAAGAAGATGGGCACCACCAGGTAAATCCTCCAATCGCATTAGATAACGGTACAGTTTCAAAGCCGTTTGAGATGCTTGTGGATTTAGTAGGCCGTCCAAAGTATGGAACTTTTGACCCTACTGTAATGATGATGATGACCTTCCCTATTGTCTATGGAATGATATTGGGTGATTGGGGATACGGTCTAATCATATTCCTTCTCGCAAAATGGCTTGGTAGCAAGCCGTTCGCAGTCGAGCCAATGGCCAAGAGTGGAATTACTATTCTCTCTTGGATGGGCGTTTGGTGTATCATTTGGGGAATTGTTTTCGCAGAAGGATTCGGATTCATTTGGGATGGCAAAGAAGGAGCATCTGGACCTACTATTGGATTTTTAGCTGATTTCTATTCATGGACATATGATACATTCCATGTCCCAGAAACCATGGCATCCTTAACTGGATTGACAGGGCTACACATGCCATTCCACCGAGCAGTTGATGGACATGGTCTACAAGAATACCTTCTTCTTTCAATCTATATCGGAGTCTTGCACCTATTTACTGGATTCATTATTGGGTTTGTCAATGTCTACAAAGCACATGGACTTACAGCAGCATATTTTGAAAAGGGTTCATGGATTTTAATTCTAATCGGCGGTTTCATGCAATGCCGAAATATGGTCAGTGGATACAATGACTTGTTTGAAATCCAAGAATGGACAATAATGCTCTTTGTTGGAATCATCAGTTTGATAATCGGTCTTGCAATATTTGAAAAATTCGGATGGATAGGTGGAGTTATCATGGGTCCAATTGAGACATTCGGACTTTTAGCAAATACACTCTCATACTTGCGTATTATGGCAGTCGGTGTGGCTGGTGTCAAAATCGCAGAGGTATCAATTACAATGGGTTGGGATCTAATGTCCTCTTCTATTGGCAATGGAGATATTATTAGTTTCATATTCGGACTTGTTCTGTTTGTCTTCATACAAATATTCGCTTTGGCCCTGGGAATACTCTCGCCGAGTATTCACGCAATCCGTCTCCACTTTGTGGAATGGATGGGCAAGTTTTACGACGGCTCTGGTGTGATTTTCAATCCACTAGGCGGCCGCACCCTACATGTTGAGGGTGAATCACAGTCCACTGGACAATAACGGAGGTAGCAAAAATGAATGTAAACACCCTAAAAAATAGCCTACGCGCACTGATTGTAATGCTAGCACTAACCCTTGTAGCACAAGGTGTAGCAGCAGCACCAACCGATGACGCAACATCAGGAATGACCGGAGACGTCGGAGTCGGCCTCTCACTTGGACTTGCAGCAATCGGTGCAGGTATTTCTCAAGCAGCAATCGGCAGCGCAGCTGTTGGTATGCTTGCTGAGGATAGTTCAAAGTTCGGTACAGCAATTATTTTCACAGCATTGCCTGAATCCATCGTGATTCTAGGTGCTTTGCCATTATTCATGAAGTGATGATAAAAACCGATTGGGTTCGCCCAATCACACGAAAAAATTTGGAGGAAATACCATGACGCTCGAAACATTAGCAAAAGACATCGCATCATCTGCGGAAGCAGAAGCCAAAGCCATCCTAAAGGAGGCAAAAGCTTCAGCCAAGAAGATTATTGCAGAAGCAGAAGCCAAGGCCAACACTATCCGAGAGGAAGCAGAAAGCCGCGCTTCACGTGAGGCAGAACAACTTGCAAGAGAAATCGTTGCAAGTGCTCGTCAATCTAATCAAAAGGACGTGCTTGTAGCACGTCGTGCAGTATTAGATGCCACATTTGAAGCAGCACGAGGACAATTAGCAGACCCAGCATTATCTGGAAGGGCTTCAATTCTGAAAGGATTGATGGCTCAAGCAGATGAAGTAGCGGTTGGCGATTTCACAGTTAGACCTGTGGCAATTGACCGTGCAGCACTATCTGATATCGCAGGCTCTAGAGGCATGGGCGATGATGTTGTAGGCTTAGGAGGCTTCATTCTTGAAGCAACAGACGGCTCGGTATCCTTTGATATGAGATTTGATACGCTTCTCAACCAAGTTTGGTCAGATAAGCGTGCTTCAATAAATTCAACACTTTTCAATTGAGGAATAAATATGGCAATGCTCGGTAATACCCCTTATGTCGCTGCTCGCGCTAAATCGCGTAGGCAAAAACTTGCGGACCGTGCACGGCTACGTCAGTTAATCAATCAATCACCTGAACAAATGACCGTTGCAGTCGGCGACATGGGTTACCGTGCCGAAATGGATTTGTACGCTGGAAAATACTCTGGCGGAGATCTAGTCGAAGCAGCACTTACACACAACTTGGAACACGAGTTGAAGGAGATTGTCGGAATGTGCAATGGTGCAGTTCGTGCAATGGTAGAAATTTACACACTTCGTTTTGAATATCAAAACGCTAAGGTAGTTCTACGTGCAGTAATCAATGACGTTGATGACGATGTTATTTCTAACAATATCTTGCCAGCATTGAATGATATCAATACGCCTTGGTTGAAAATGGTAGAGAATGCTGATGACTTGAGGTCAGCAGCAACTCAAATGCGCAGAATGTCCTTTGGATCTGAATTGATGGCACTCCCTGATGATGCTAAATTAGCAGATTATGAGAATGCCCTTGATAGACATTATTTCAAGAAGTCATTAGCATCACTTGGTCACAAGGGTGCAGATGTTAGATTCTTGAGGGATTTGTTAAAATCTGAAATCGACCATCGTAACATCCTCAATATCATTGAGGCTGAAGCAGTTGGCATTGACAGTGAAGATATGATTGAGATGCTAATTTCTGGTGGAAGATTGATTCCAGATAGAGCATTCTCTGCGATTGCAGCAGGTGGTAAGAGCGCCGCACTTGATTTATTGAGAAGCGCTAATCGATTTGACATGCAAACATTTGAATCAACATTAGCAGAAGCAAAATCTGAAAACAGTCTCGATCCAGTAATTAATTGGTTTAATGCAAGAGAACACGCATTATTACAACGCATGAGCTACCTACACCCCGTTTCAGCCTTACCTATTGTCAATTATGTGGCGATGAAGGTACAGGAAGTTGCTGATTTGCGTTTAATTGTACGTGGAAGTCTAGCAGGACTACCATCTGAAGTGTTAGAGGCACACATACTCTGAGGTGAAAATATGGATATCGTAATAGTCGGGACACCAGAATTCACACTCGGATTCCAGCTTGCTGGAATTTCTACAATTCACAATCCAGAAGATGATGAAGCAATGGCTTCAACATTGAGAGGATTGCTAAATAACAAAGATGTAGGGGTTGTCGTAATAGACTCCGCAACCCAAACTACATTGCCTGAACGTCTTCGTGAAAGACTTTCAGCATCTGTCTCCCCAACCGTTCTTGGTATCGGTACTGAGGAGGACACCACCTTGCGAGACACAATTCGCAAGGCAATCGGAGTCGACCTATGGAAGTGAATTTCCAAAAAAATAAATGGAGGAATAATAAATGAAAAATGAAGGATTGATTTACCGTATTTCGGGTCCAGTGGTTACTGCCATTGATATGAAAGCGGCAATGTACGATGTTGTCCGTGTTGGAACGGAAGGCCTGATGGGCGAAGTGATTGAATTACACGGCGATAAAGCAGTTATCCAAGTTTACGAGGATACATCTGGAATTCGCCCTGGTGAAGTAGTGGTAAACACTGGAGAAACTCTATCGGTTTCTCTCGGACCTGGTTTGCTAACTCAAATCTATGATGGAATTCAAAGACCTCTTCCTACACTCGAAAAAGAGATGGGTGTTTTCCTAACTCGTGGTGTTGACGCAGATGCTTT
>JABIGP010000247.1 GCA_018650105.1 Methanobacteriota archaeon | reverse complement strand
GAGCCTAAAAATTGATGGAGAGCAACATATTGATGTTGAAACAGTCTTTGGTGCAGTCTCAGGTGTCCATAATACTGCAAGAGGTGGATATGCTTGCGTATCTATTATCTCTGGCTATGGATTATTAGCATTTAGAGATCCAAATGGAATTAGGCCACTAATTTTTGGTAAAAGAGTACAGGGCGATGAAACAGAATGGATTGTCGCTTCGGAATCGGTTGCAATTACAGCACTTGGATTTGAAATCGTACGAGATGTTGCACCAGGTGAAGCAATTTTTATCTCAAATTCGGGGCATCTATTCACAAAGCAGTGCTCCGAAGCAGTACTTCATTCCCCATGTATTTTTGAGCATGTATATTTTGCTAGGCCAGATTCAATTATCGACGGAATACCTGTTTATCAAGCACGATTAGCACAGGGTAAAAAATTAGCAGAACGAATTCTTGAATCATGGCCAGACCATGACATTGATTGCGTAATTCCTGTTCCAGACTCTGGTAGAATTGCAGCGCTACAGATGGCAAATTCATTGTCCGTACCATACCGTGAAGGATTCGTAAAGAACCGGTATGTAGGTCGTACATTTATCATGCCTGGTCAAGCGCTACGAGAGAAATCTGTACGCCGAAAATTAAACGCTATTGAACAAGAGTTTAGAGGAAAAAATGTATTATTGGTCGATGATTCCATCGTTAGAGGTACAACTTCGGCAAAGATTGTTGAAATGGCTCGTGAAGTAGGTGCGAAAAAGGTATACTTTGCCTCAGCAGCTCCACCGGTAAGACATCCTAATGTCTACGGAATTGATATGCCTGCAGTTAATGAATTCATAGCAGATGGAAGAACTATTGATGAAATCGGTGAAAAAATTGGTTGTGACAAATTGTTCTATCAAGATCTTGAAGATTTGATTGAAGCAACTAACTTAGGTGAAACAAAAATACCGCGGTTTGACACTTCTTGCTTTGATGGCGATTATGTTACAGGCGATATTACTGATGAATATTTGCAAGAATTACATGATGCTAGAAATGATGGTGCAAAGAAAGAGCGGCATGAAGAAGATGATGTCATTGATATGCATAATGACGATGAGTGAGGTCGATTCTATTGGCACAAAATTCTTGGATACTGCGGTTCGGAGAATTAGGTCTAAAATCTCGGCCAGTGCGAAGGAATTTTCAAAAAGCATTGAGAAGAAACTTAGAACAATTGGCATTAAATTCCAATACTCCAATGATTCATGAGTTAATTCGCCAGCAAGAAATAATTTCTTCAAGCGCTCCAATTGCAGATGTTGAAGACTTACTGTGTCACATATTAGGAGTAGTCGCTATCGATAGAGTTGTTCTATTATGCCAAGAAGTTACTCCGATTGCCGTTGCCAAAGCCTACCTTAGCAGAGATGAAAACGTAGGGAAATCAAGAACATTCGGAGTTAGAGTTCGTCGTGTCGGTGAAAATAAAGAATGGAATAGCCAATCATTTGCTGGAGCAGTAGGTGCGGCAATGCTGGGCGAAGATGATTCGCTAAGCGTCAATTTACGTGAACCAGATAGGTGGGTCAAACTGATTATGGAAAGTGATAGAGTCTCCTTGGTAGAAGAAAGAATAAGCGGTGCAGGAGGACTTCCAGCAGGAGTTCAAGGAGATGTCCTAGTACAGATTAAGGATAGAGATGATATGCTAGGAGCATTTTTGATAATGCGAAGAGGAACTCGCTTAATTCCTGTATTGGATTGTGATGAAAAGTACATTGCAATGTTATCAAAATTTGACCCTTTCATCGGTTCTCGTTCTCATGCTAAAGATGAGGTTGGAAAGAGGATTCAGCGCCCTGCATGGGGGGCACTTGGATTGACAAAAGAACAGGCTGCTCCTTTTGTTCAAAAGAGAATAGATTCTGTAAAAACAACGCCATTATCGACATTAGAGCCGCTATGTGGTTGGACGGAAGAGGAGAAAATAGCCCTTCTAAATCATATGGAAAAACCAAGTATCAATCTATCTCATCCAGATTTGACTTCTTGGATTGATTCCTGAAATCAATCCACACTTTGGTGCGGAGAGGTTTTCAGCAATGAGATGTGTGAAGTTGTTATGGTAAGGACACTGACATGCCATCCAAATGCTGTCGGTGGCAGAGTTTTTGCTCTTGCTATGTCTTCAGAGGGTGATGAAGTTGCTTGGTCTGAATCGGATGGCATTGTCAATTTAGCAAAAGTTATTGACAATAGTTTGAAAGTTATTACTACGATTAATGGGCCATCGCGAGTAAATGAAATAGTATTACTAGGTGATAGATTATTCATTATTGATGAAATGGAAGGGCTACATTGTTACGGTTACGATGGTCGTTTACAATGGACATATGAAACCGGTGCGGGTGGAAGAAAATTACTTCGTTTTGACCAATATTTGGCAGTTTTAGACTCGATTGGTAGAGTTCACTTGGTAAGTGATAATGGTGATGATTATTGCAGTAACCCAGTGCAGAATAATTGTGCATTGATCGCAAATGTACAGAATAAACTTTTCACTGCAAGTGAAGATGGACTTGTCAAATGCATAGTTGAAGGAATAGATACTTGGGATAGACCAAAAAGAGGCGAGTTAGGCGAATCAATAACAGCAATAGGTAATTCTTCGCGTGGAATAGTACTTATCGGAAGGGAAGGTTATGCAATTGTTGCAGGAGATGAAGAGGCATTAGAGATGGAGTTATGGTCAGAGGGAACTCTTGTTCAGCGACATGATATTAATGCGAGATTAACCTCAACCTCAAGCGATGAAAATAGTACTTGGTGCGGCTTTGACAACGGAGATATTAGCAAACTTTCAGATAATAATGAATTAACCAAAATTGTCAATATTCAATTTCCTATAAAATCATTAACAGCATGTGGTGATATGGTAGTAGCAGCTTGCTGGTTTTATTTGTATGCAATAGATGACGAAGGTATTAGGTGGCAAATCGAACATCAAGGAATGCCAGAATATGTTTGTACGGATGCAGAAAATAACCATCTTGTATTTGCTGGAGAAGACCAAAATGATTGGACTACGGAAGAACCAATTGGATTGATTAAATTAAGCGAAGAAGTATATGAAATTGATAAAGCCGACCTAGGGCTCTGGTATCAACAAAAATCTGTCACTCCTCAATTATCGGCAGAAGAAATCTATAGAGAAGATGATTCAGTGGCTAATTTGTTAACGGAAGAAGAAAGAAATCTTATGGATAAGTCAGTGGAAGTAGGATTTGATGGATTGATGGAAGACCTTGAGCATGAAATCTATAATGAAGGATTTGACCAACAAGAGACTCCCACATCACAATTAATTGATTTGATAGAAGATGGAACCCAATCCATGGCAATGCTCGACGAGGATGAATTATTAGGTGAACTTGGTCAAACGATTAACGAAATTATTCTGCCACAGGCTGATGCGGGGGAAGACAAAGTCATTTCAGCATCAAGTGATGGTAAAATCGTGGTACTATTGGATGGTAGTGATTCATTTGATCCACAAAATAGGATAAAGCAATGGTCATGGATAGAATCATCTGGACGTGAAATTTCCACTTCCAAAAAAGTCAAAGTAAAGTTGTCTAAAGGTAGACATAGCTTTGAGTTAAGAGTTCAAAGCGGGCAAGGTAATTGGACCTCAGATGTGGTTTCTATCCTCATAGAATAAGGCTTAATCTAATCAATATGAAACATGGGGGGGAACATTATGGCAGTTTCAAAACCGCTGATTGAGAACTACTTTGTTGGCGCACTACAAATGCGCTGTTCTGTGGTTACTGACAGCGAGAGTGGTGATACGATTATTATTGACGGCGGTGCTGAACCGGACAGACTAATCGCATGGATTGAAAATTGGCAGGGCAGAGGTCCAGATTGGTCTTCTGGACCAAGTATTGAGGACTATTCAACTGGAGAATTAGCAAAAAGAAAAGTGGTTGCATTGGTAAATACTCATGCACATTTTGACCACAGTGGACACATACCAGACCTGTTAGATAATTACAATGTAAAATGGTACTTACATGAAGATGATTACTATTTGCAAACCCTTGCTCAGAAGTCAGGTCAGCGTTGGGGATTCAATATTCCACCGCCAGCAGTAGCCGATGAAAAGTTAATTGCAGGTTCAGTGATGAGTTTCGGCACGATTGATTTAGAAATATTACACACACCAGGGCACACATTAGGGGGATGTTGCTTACGCTTATTTGTCGATGGTGAAGCAGATCACCTCTTCGTGGGTGACACGCTATTTGCAGGTTCTGTTGGAAGAACCGATTTACCAGATACTGGTGGCGATTTCGACTTGCTTTCAAAGTCTATTCATGACAAATTATGGCCGCTTGATGACGAAATAATAGTTCATCCTGGTCATGGACCATTGACTACAATTGGTGAAGAGAAAATGAATAATCCATTCGTTGGGCTGTCGGCACAAAAAGGTGCATACAGTAGAGGAAAATATCTTTGATTATTCTCAACTCATCATTGCAGAAAGCGATGCTTGAAGGACTGGTAAAGCCTCTTCCCAAGTAGCAACGATTCCATAGTCTGCATGTTGGAAAATAGGTGCATCTCCATCTTTGTTAATTGCAACAATATACTTTGAAGAGCGCATTCCTGCGAGATGTTGGATCGCACCAGAAATTCCTACAGCGATGTACAGGTTTGGATTGACGGTCTTGCCAGTTTGCCCTACTTGCATTGAGTGGGAAATCTCATCCCAAGTATCAACAGCAGCACGTGATGCACCAACTGCGGCGCCAATAGTGTCTGCGATTTTCTCAAGGTGAGAGAAATTATCAGGTGAACCCATTCCTCTTCCTCCCGAAATAATGATATTTGCTTCTGCAACATCCAATCTAGTGCTTACTCTAGCCAAGAATTCTTCAACAGCAGTTGCCATATCTCCAGTTGCGTCAACAACTGAAACATCAGCGGAGCCACCTTGCGCAGATGCTGCGAAAACATTGGCTCTGACACTGATGACAGCATCTCCTCCAAGACTAACGGTCTGCATTGCTTTTCCTGAAAATATTGGAGATGTCAAATTGCCACCATCGATAGCAACAATATCTTGCACTACCGGGATATTTCTACGGGCAGCAATACGGGCTGCCAAATCCTTTGATTGCGGGTTTGCTGAAGCGACTATTATTCCGCTTGGAGCAACAGCCTCGATTGCTGTAGCCCAGCCAGAGGCATCATATGCAGCAAAAAGACCAGATTTCAATGCAATTACTTTGGATATTCCTTGAATTGATGCAGCGGCGTCTGCAATGGATGCATCCGTACATGGCACGATTACTATTGGTGCGGAACCAAGTGCGTTTGCTGCTGTAACTAATTCTGCGGTTGTTGGGTGTATTGCCCCTTTTGCGATTTCTGCGATTACAATTGTTTGACTCATAATATTCACCTCAAATTACGTTTGCCTCATCTCTTAGGAGTTGTGCAACCTCTGCAGCAGCAGCTCCACCTTCGTATGTTTTTCCAGCAGGCTTTGAAGGTGGTAAACTATGAGATACGACTGTGATAGAAGATGCAGGAACACTAACCGATTTTACATCTACTTGTGCTTTCTTTGCTTGCATAATCCCCTTAACATTTGGTTTTCTAACCTTGAGATTACCTTTGTCACATGAAATAACAGCAGGAAGTGTGACACTAATTCTCGCATTACCGCCTTGAGCAGGTGCAACTACTGATAGATTGTCTGCAAAAGATGCAGAAGTGACATTTGAGACGCTTGCCCATCCGAGATGCTCAGCAAGGCCAGGTCCTGTAGAACCTGCTCCAGTGTCTGCTGCGGACTTGCCACAGTAAACAACATCTGCACCAATTTCAGTGACAGCATTTGCGATCATACTTTGTAAGGAATTTGAGTCAACAAATGACTCACAATCGATACGAACAATATTGTCGACGCCTATTGCTTTTGCATCTTTTAGAACTTTATCCGCTTTAGCGCCTCCAACCGTAATTGCAGTTACCTCTCCGCCGCTTACTTCTCGGTGTTGCAATGCAGTTTCAACTGCAAATTCATCATATGGTGACATTACCATTTTCACTGAAGATAAATCGACTCGGTCATCTGAGATTACAATACGAGCATTGGTATCAGGGACTTGCTTTACAAGGACTACAATATTTGTCATAGCGGGACACTCCTCCCCTATCCAATAGGGGTATACTTCTCCGACTTGGGTAGGATTGATGAACCTTACCGAAGAATATTTTTTCCATTGGGCGAAATGTTTGAAAGCCTTAGTCTATCGCAAGGGTATTCTATGACAGGAAATAATGGAATTGAACCTGACCCAGCAATGCAAGAAGTACTAGCAGCATGGAGAATCTTATTCGATAAAAACCATATTGATGAAATCAAGCGTTTGAAAGGATATGATGAGAGAGTCTTTGGATTGGAAGTTGAACATTCACTTATCTGTGAGAATGAGATTCTTAAATTGGAATTCCACACAAGACCGGATTGGACATTGGAAATTGGAAATATCGTCCTCAATGAGAAGATGATGATTCATGGCAATGACTCACGATTGGTGATTAGAGTTGTTAATTTCTCTGAAAATCATCATTTTTTCCTCGATGATTTGAGAATGAGACATCGCTCGTCAATGCTTACTTTTGATGTAATTCTCATTCCAACGAGTGGACCCTTAGGATGGATAAAAAAAGCAGTCTATGAGTGCATAGAATGTGAACATCGTAGTGAAGTAAAGCAAAGACTGGCTAGGGAGAGAGAGGCTCCAAATCTGTGTATGCCTTGCATAAAGGACTATGCCGCAAAAAACAAGGGCGAATGGCCACCAATACCACCTAGACATTTCAAAATGATAGTCGAGGATTGTTATTATGAAGATATTGAATATCTAAAGGCTGTTGAAGTCTTATTTGATAGCGAAGGCAATGTATTGAAATTAGGAGAGGAAAAGTTCACAGGAGTAGTTAATGACGAATATGTCGGAACATTAACTTCTGGTTCAATACACAGAATAAATGCAAGAATTGCAGTTGACCATTTACCAAATAGAGATTTTGTTAAAGATACAAGAAGAATGATTTTGTTAAAGATTCATAGTATTGAGGACAGTCCATTCAGTGTTAGCAATATATCGGAAACATCTATTGAATTCGATCATAGTGAATGAACTCATTTGGTTATTTTTGTAACCGTTTCCAATAACTGAGGATTCGCTTCAAAATGTTCGGCAACAGATTGTAATCCCTTAGCCACTCCATTTGCCACACCCATCTTGGCATCAAATGGATGTAATGTTCCATCTTTTATCGCTGCTCTAAATGAGTCTAGGTCAGTCCAGGTACTCTCTTCTCCAAATTTCGGGTCAGGAGTTACTTTGATTTCACCAAATTCTGGCAGTACAATGTATTGTGCTAATTCATAAACAGGAGAATGGTCATCTTCAGGGTCTAGGTATGCTTTGCGGAACTTTTTTTGCAACTGTTTTTGTGTATCATGAACTAATACTGCGCCGGATGGATCTGATTTACTCATCTTATGGTCAAAAGATTCCATACGAATTCCAGTTGCTTTTAGTGAGGATATTATCGGCGTGTGTAAGCAAGTAGGTTTGCTCCATTTCCATTTACTTGCCATATCTCTCATGAACATGTGAGCCTTTCTTTGGTCCATACCCCCTATTGCGATATCAATGTTCATCTCAAAAATATCAGCAGCTTGCATTGCCGGATAATAGAACTTAGACAAATCATGGTCACTCGATGCTTCATCTCTGCCCATTATTGTGAATGTTTTGCGTACCATTGCTAAAGTTGCACCTTTGGAACAGCGTAATACACGTGCCCAATAGTCGCCAGAATCCATAATTGTTGAAGCCCAAACAAAGCGCAATTGTCCAGCCCCATCTCCCTCTTCAGGGTGGCCCAATAATGCTCTGAAAGTATCTTCCATGTATCTTGCAGTAGTTTGAATATGTTCCATGTTACCATTGAATTTATCGTTTATCCAAGCGTGCCAATCTGCTAAGAATATCATTACATTAGTCCCAGCATCTATCATTCTTCGTAGTTGTAATGCAAGAACCTTCCAACCGATGTGGGCTTTTCCGCTCGGCTCAAATCCAACATAACATCGAATGACACCATCGCCACCCATGCTAGTTCCTTCTGCAAGACATTTGACCAAATGTTCGATTCCGACGGTCTCATCTACAAAACCAATAATTGATGCTAACTGCTTTCGCTTTTTTTCATCCAATTCATTTATTTGCGGACATTTCTCAAGGTGAGGGGATAGAATTGTTTCAATATTCATTATCTCACCTCCTTTATGTTAATTATTCTATAGAATATATTCTGATTAGAACATGTCATTTAATTTCTTTACTTTACCTTCACTTGGAGGTGTTCCATCATCTATCAATTGTTGAATTTCAGCGATCATTGAATTGACTGTGGCCTCTTTCTCAGGAGTCAAAGTTTTTGACATCTGCATTGTCTTTTGGGCAATTTTTATTGCACCCTTTGCCTTTGAAAATTTCTTTGCATTTTCCTTTGCTTTATCACTTCTTTGCTTTGCATTATATCCTGTTACTTCATCTAAGAAGGAAGACCAACGCTTACGGGATTCCATAGCAATTTCTCTTCCACCATCTGAATCTAGTAAATCTCCAAGTTCTTGCCCCTTCATTTGAGAAACATCAACAGCTAATT
>JABIGP010000102.1 GCA_018650105.1 Methanobacteriota archaeon | reverse complement strand
TTATTAATAATCTCGTGCTCATACCAACCATTCGAACTTCACTATAATTTCAATCAATGAAAGCGCTCCAGTTCTCAGGTTCCGGTACGAGAATTTTGTGTACGTAATAATTTTAGTACAGCGCTTTTAGATACACACAAATCTTTCTACAGCGAAATCTATAGAACAACTGAACGAGCTTTGAGTATGCTCTCAAGAGAACGCTTTGCTGATGTTCGAACACCGTTTGAGATGTCATTACTTGCTTGGCGGAGGAAAGGCAATCCTGCAAGATGACCTGCTTCACCCATGTATTCCGCAGCATGACGGCGTATGTATCGTAATTCATGAGTAGCAAGGTATGAACCTACAATTTCTATTGATTCACTAGAATTAATCTCCGATAAAAGGACTAAGCCACGTACAACAATGCAGTTTCGCTCACCATTGATGATTGATTCAATGATTTGTACTTGATTGAAACCATGAGACCGTTTCATCGCTTTCAATAGATCCAAATATAATTCAGGGATGGTAATTAGGTGTTGTGCATGCGGTTCAAACCAGGGTCCAAATGATGTAATGGATTGCAATAAGCACCTGAGTACTGAGTTATTCTCATGATCAAAACATTGAACAAAGGCTTGTTCAATTTGTTCACTCCCCGAATCACGCAATCCTCGAATCGCTGAAATCACTTCGTCCGAATTTGTACTTGTAAGAAATGGCGATAAAATTTCGAACTTGCGGGCTGGTTCGAGTGAAAGATGGCCCAGATGAATAATGGCCACATTTCGATAACAGTCCAAATCTAATAAGGGACTCATCAATTTGATTTTCTCTTCATCAGAAAGAGCAAATCCTCGAATTCGCGTCAATACTTTGTGAGTCACCAACGGGTTTTCATCGTAACGTATCGGTTTCAACAATTCAAGGAGAGTTTTTTCGTCATTAGAATTAAGATTCATCACAGCCCATGAACGAACCAATCTGTTTGGGTGAGAAAGAGCCTGCACGATGTCTGCATACGAGAAGAGGTCACTTTCGTCATACATTTTTTCAATCGCCCAAGTGGAAGCAGACGTAGATGGATAAGTTTCTATCAAGTGAAACAAAATCCAGCGAAGCGTATTCGGTTGCAAGTGGGCAGACAAGCGGTTAGCATGGTGTCTCCAATTATGTTCTGGTGTGGTAAGGATATATTCGCGTGCTTCTTCATCACCCATCGTAAGTGGATGACTGTCCAACACTGGTGCAGGAATATAGCGTCCACGAGGAGGGAGAGGGGGGAGTGAAGCAAGCTGTTCTTCAGTGAGTATTGAGCGTAGCGTATCTGGGACTTCGGCAGGATCGAACTTAGCACGACCCAGGAGTAAAATCATACTGGCGATCATATCTGTGTGCAAAGGACGAGGACGATAATGTTTTGAGCGAACACATGCATTCGAATTGTTGAGGTGAATTGGAAGGTGGTCTGCGGGGAATCGCGATTGCATTCCAAGGTCCATGAAGGCGGCTTCAAGTGGAAAAATTTCAATCGTTTGTTCATTGATGGTTCGTTGAAGTGAAATTTTATGTCCAACTGATTTTGGCGTCCAAAGAGTTCCTATGAGGATGGTTTCGCACCAGAGTAAAGCGCGCTGTACCGCCTCAATCCTCTTTTTACCAACCCTAGGTGGGGGTTTCAGAAGTCCAAAGGGAGTATTATGGCTCATCACTCAATTAAGAAATCCACTCCTAATAAAATGGAGTTGAATATTACCCGCATCTATTCTATTACTGTCGAATTTAGAGATACTTTACCATGGTATTTGCGGATAGTATCCCGGTACGAGAATAGATGTATCTCTATTCATTGAACGATGCTGTGCGAAATGTGAGTCCACCAATGGTAATCTTGGTGACACGGTCTGTAGCAATGGTTCGGTATTGCCCATTTTCCATATCAAAGACGGCTTTTAGGTTGTAATCTGCGGGGTTATATGACATGGCTCCCTCCGCGACATGAGTGTTGTTTTCATCTCCATTCGCATCGTTCCAAACGCCTATTCTTGCGGTCATATTGCGAAGGGTTCCATCCCGCTTTTCAAATTGAATGCTAAATATCGTGTTTTGGTTTTGACCGGATAATTCCAAAATTCTTGATTCAGGAAGAAACTCTCGACCTGATGTTGATGGTTGGCCAGGAATATAACGTGGGCGAGGAGGTGGGGGGGGAGGGAGTGAAGAAATCTGTTCTGCAGTGAGTATCGGGCGTAGTGTTCTTGGAACTGCGGCAGGATTGATATCAGAACGACCCAGGAGTAAAATCAAACTGGCGATCATATCGGTATGCAAAGGACGAGAATGTGAATGTATTGAGCGAACACATGCGTTCGCATTGTTGAGATGAATTGGAAGGTGATCTGTGGTGAATCGCGATTCCATTCCAAGATCCATAAAGGCGGCTTCAAGTGGAAAGATTTCAATCGTTTGTTCATTTATGGTTCGTTGTAGTGAAATGTTATTTCCGACTGATATGGGAGTCCATAGAGTGCTTGTGAGAATTGTTTCACACCAATTTAATGCGCGCTGTACTGCATTGATTCTCTTCTTATCAATCCGAACTGAAGATTTTAGAAGTCCAAAAGGCGTTTTATGATTCATGAGTCAATTAAGAATTCCACTCCTAATAAAAAAGAGCTGGATATAAATCCTATATCTATTCAATGACTGTAGAATTCAGAGATACTTTATCATGGAATTTGCAGATAGTATTCGGTACGAGCACTAAGCATTCTATTGCTGACCTTCGTGCTCATACAGACATTAGAATTTCATTCTGATTGTTAGTGATATTATCATTCCAATTCTAACGTTCCGGTACGAGCATTCTCAATCAATCAAACTCTTTATGAATCGTAAAATGGCAACATTGAAAGAGTAGTGCAATAACTTTTTGATATGGAGGAATTAGTTGCTGCTACAACTATTCCTTACGAATCAATTGCAGATGAATCAAAGACAGAACAATACTCAGAAGTTCCTTCAGCACCAAGGTTACCACCTGTTGGTGGTTGGAAAAAGGCCATATTTTTGCGTTTATTGGCAATTATTATAATTGGTTCTGGACTGTTTATTTCGCTTGAAGGAATTACAATTGTAATCGCATTATTTTTCATTGTAGTTCCATTTGAAAGATTTTTTCCGCGCCAAAAACATCAGGCATTCAAACGACCTCATTTGGAATTGGACATAGGTTATGCTTTTGCTGCACCGTTGCTCAATATTATTGCTGGAATTGGAGCGATATTTGTTGCAATTGTATCATTGGCATGGATACCTGGATTATTGATAGCACCATATGTTGCTATGATCCCTAGTCCATACAAATTGATAGCTGGTATTCTATTGTTTGATATGACTATATATTGGGCTCATAGGTTCTACCATGAAATCCCTATATTATGGAAATTCCACTCCATTCATCATTCAACCGAACATATGGATTGGGTTTCTGGGTTTAGAGCACATCCATTTGATGGAACACTGATTGCACCGGCAGTAATTTTCCTAATAGCAGCAGGTTTTCCAAATGAACAAGTAGGATTTCTTGCAGTATTCCAAATCGTTTTCGGATTATTCTTACATGCAAATGTTCGTTTTAGATTCAAGATATTTGACCGCTTCATCATGACTCCAGAATTCCATCATTGGCACCACTCAAATGAGGAAGATGCAATCTGGTCTAATTACTCCACATTCTTGCCGCTATGGGATATGTTGTTTGGTACTTACTTTATGCCAAAGGATGACCGAAGACCGCAAATCTATGGGGTTGATGAAATCGTTCCAATGACCATGGCTGAGCAACTAAAGTACCCATTTGAAGGTGTCAAAAATCCTCTTTCCTTTTTACGTCATCCACTGCGTCCACTTTGGTCGGTAATTAGGCACCCATTGCGCTCTATTGGAAGGGGATTCAGATTCATAGGAAGAATGATTAAAGGATATTTGGCAATTGCGAAATTGATGTTTAGATCTGCTACAAGGCCTTGGGGTGAGAAATACCCGAGTGCTGCACGTCACATTGAGCGAAGTGAAGGATATACTCGCAAATTGAAACTATAGGTTTTGAGAGAAAATTTTCACTGCCAAAAACGGCATTTATTGCTAGTTGTTACAGGGAACCTTCATATTAGCGCCAGCGAGCCTGTTAATTGGATGGGATGCGTATGGTTGAGCGAAAGCAGGATTCAATGAATGATGCTTTTCTCTTCTCTCTAATGCAAAAGCAGTTAGAAGAAGAGGAAATAGATGAATTAACAATGGATGTGGTAAAGGCGCCAAGAATACAAGGTGATGAGTCCTTGTCAAATCTTGCCAACAGAATTGTCGATGAAGTAAAGATTGTCACAGCACAACAATCTCTTGCCAATAATGTTCTACAACAAGCGGGCATTGATACCTCAGAAGGTTCAGCACAGCCAAAAGTTTCCAATGGGCACATGAGGCATGTTGGACAACGAGCTAGAAAGATAGCACGTAGAGAACAATCAACTCGCCGTATCAGAAAAGTCAAAACAAGAGCAACTCCATCTCAACTCAGCGTCAATGCAACATTATCTGCTGCTAATGCAAAGCGTGGCACACCGTCTAGAACAAGAACACGTCCATCACTGGGCAGTGAAGATGAAGTCCGAAAGAGTGCAAGAATCAAAACTAATAAGCGCGGAATTGTAAGCAGGAAAAACAAGAAAAGTCTCAATGCAAAACAAGCGCGCAGAGCCAACAAAGACAATTCAATAAATTTTTCATTGTGAGTGCAATTTTGGCTAATAGTGAAAAGGGGAGCCGTCTTGCCTTGTCTTGTAAGGTGGTATTATGGACATTTCAAACCCAAGTGAAGAACATTTAATGCTACGAGAAATGGTTAGAGACTGGACTCAAGAGAATGTTGAGCCTCAAGCCCTTGAATATGATCGTGAAGAAAAGTTCAACTTACCACTATTGCGTGAAATGGGTGAAATGGGGCTTCTTGGAATCTCAGCCCCAGAACAATATGGTGGTGCTGGCTTAGATGCAACTGCTTGCGCAATTGTCCATGAAGAATTATCAGCAAGTGACCCAGGATTTGCCCTTGCATACTTAGCACACTCAATGTTATTCGTCAACAACTTAGCAAAAAATGGTAATGATGAGCAAAAAGAGAGAATCTTACCCCTAGTTTGTTCAGGAGAATGGATTGGTGCAATGGCAATGTCTGAACCAGATGTGGGCACAGATGTACTTGGATT
>JABIGP010000045.1 GCA_018650105.1 Methanobacteriota archaeon | reverse complement strand
GAAATCTTGGATTAGAAGTATTGTTGGACTGATGTCATACCAGCGTACGGTCACCAAAGTAATGGCAGATCCGAAGAATTGTTTCTATTCTATTCGCAATTATGAAAAGACCAAGTTATTGATTGATGAGATGCATAAAAAGCACTCATCCTCAAGCCTATTGTCTGATTTGAAGGATTCATTAACTCAATCAAAGGATGAATAATTGCCAGCATCTTAGAGCGAGTCATTGAAGAACCTCAAGCCTTTCACATGGATTATTGGAGATGCGATTATGAGCGAAGAATTATTACAAACTGCCATCGAATTGTTCAATCAAGGAAATCTTGATGGCGCTATTGAAGACCTTGAATCAAAATTGTCAAGTCATTCAGATAATGCACAATTACACCACATGTATGCTGAATTTGCTAACATGAAGAATTCAGAAGCGCAAGAGGATGTAATCCCTGGACGCAAAATCATGATGATGTACAAAAAAGCAATGGAACTTGATGAGGAAAACATGGAATATATTGGTGACTTCGCTTCATTTGCGCTTGAATGCCGTCGTATTCCTGTAGCCATTAAAGAATTCCAGCGCTATGCACGACGTTTGGAACTTGAAGATATTCCAGTAGATGAGATCCTATTCAATGCTAGCAGAAATATTGTTGATGCGATTGAGGTAATGGATCCAAGTAAGAAAAATCCGATGGTTCAGCCATGGCTACAACAGGCCCTTATTTGGGCAGTTGGTGGTCTTGGATACAGCAAGGACGAAGCTGTTGAAATGATGACACGTGAACTTTGAGGTGGAACATTGACCGGCGAGACTGTAAGGCTCGCCTTCAGAATTGGTTACTTGGGCAGTGGATTTCATGGTAGCCAAATTCAACCTGATGTAAAGACTGTTCAAGGCGAATTAATCCGTGTATTCCAAAGCCACAAGTGGATTGATAAGAATAGTACAGAGCATAATTTAGTTCTATCAAGCCGTACCGATGCAGGAGTCAATGTGAGAGTAAATGGTGGCGTTGTCACCATAAAAAAGAGCCTATGGCAATCATTGGGAGCAAAAAAGATGATTCGCGCAATCGATGATAGATTGTGCGAAGGAATATCATTTCTGGATGTCATGCAAGTTGAGGAGGGATGGAATCCGAGGATTGCTCAATATCGAGTATATAGATATAGAATTGAAGGAATTGAATTCTGGAAATATCCTGGTGAAGTTTTTAGCGAATATTGCAATATGTTCACCGGTACTTATGATGCTTCTAACTTCGCACGATTAGAAGAAGGCAAGGACCCAATGCGCACAATATTGTCCTGTACTCCATGGATTGTTGAAGATAGAGTTGTAGGTTTTGAAATCGTTGGTTTGGCATTTTTGTGGAACCAAGTTCGCAGAACGGCAAATGCAATTTTTAAGATGTCAATAGGAGATTTGACTATGCAACAGGTAAAGCAAGCGATTGAAAAACCCGAAATCGTGGTTGATTTCGGTGTTGCGCCACCTGAATGGTTAATTTTATGGGGCGTTAGTTGGCAACAATTACCTCTGCCTGATGCGGCTACAGAACCGCATTTTACACCAGTTCCTGAAGGAAGAGTGGCTGAGAGAACAATGCGTAAACGCTGGAGACTTGCAGCAGAACATGAAATGAAATCTCTACTCTATAACGAATGGGCTGCAATCGGTGAATTGCCGATAACTCACCACAATGATTCTTGATTTCAAATTAAGTCCAACGTTGGGCCTACTTTCTCAAACAGGCGCAACACTTCATCCAAATCATCTCTTGACAAGCCGGAAGACATCTGAGTTCTAATTCGTGCTTTATCTCTCGCAACCATTGGGAAAACAATCGCTCCAGCCATTACCCCTTCTTTACCAAGTGCAGTAGTCATAGCCTTTGCAACACTAGATTCTCCACACATTACTGGAATTATTGGAGTCGTAGAAACTCCAGTATCAAAGCCAAGTGACTGCAATTCCTTGCGGAAATAATGAGTATTCTCCCATAATTTTGCATGATGTTGAGGCTCACTCATCAATACTTCCACTGCTGCTTTTTGTGCTGCAGCAACACCAGGTGGTTGAGAACCAGAAAGAAGCCATGAACGAGAATGATTGAGAGCATGTGTCCTCGTCATCTCAGTTCCAGCCACAATGCCTCCTTGGACACCGAGTGCCTTTGAGAATGAACCTATTTCAAAATCAACTTTCCCTTGTAACTTGAAGTGATCTACTATTCCGGCACCAGTATCTCCTAGAACACCTTCACCATGACAATCGTCAACATAGACCATTGCGCCATATTCTTCAGCCAATGCATTTACTTCATCAAGCGGAGCGATATCTCCATCCATTGAGAAGACTCCATCTGTAATAATCAACTTACGAGTTGATTCCTGATGTGCTTTCAGTACTGCTTCCAATTCCCCCATATCATTGTGAGCATATACGCCTCTAGCTGCTTTAGTCAAACGAACTCCATCAATGATTGAACCATGGTTTAGAGAATCTGAAATGATGACATCGTTAGGACCTGTGACAAGGGTAGGAATCAATCCGACATTTGCTGTATAACCCGCAGAATAAATTAATGCAGATTCAACCCCCTTAAATTCTGCAACTTTTCTTTCCGCTTCCAAATGAATATCCATAGTTCCAGCAATGGCGCGAACTGAACCACTACCAGCACCGTATTTTTGAGTTGCATCAAGCATTGCTTGAACGACTTTAGGATGAGTTGTCAAATTCAAATAATTATTCGCTGAGAGCATTATTGTTGGCTTACCATCCATTTGACAGCGAGGAATATTTGCACCTTGTAATGTCGGTGGTTCCCACAATAATGAATTCTTATTTAACTCATCAAAACGGTCTTTCATCCATGACATATCTCCTGGCATTCAGTTCCCCTCATACTATCGAACTTGACGGCCCTTCATGTTCTTTTTTGTTGACCACATTGGCCCTCAAACTCAAAAAGGGCATTGGCTTGGCCATGTTTATGCTGCTAAATGGTACTGTTAGTAGTGGGCTTGGCCGAGCTCATGTATTTATGTCACAACAGCATTACCAAGAGCAGTTTAGACGTTTTATCGGACAAACTGCTTGGCCTGGAACACTTAATGTCGCAGTTGAAGGTGAGGTGTTAGCAAAATACATCGCACTGAGAACTAAAGCTGGAATAGATACACTCGATGCAGATCCTTCCTCATTAGAATTAGCCCAAACAATTGATGTTAGCGGAATAAATTCTACTCGTATCCGCGGATTTTTGCGCGATGGTGTTTCATTTGGTGGAGCAACTGCTTTCAAAGCAAAAATTTCCTGTTTAGATAAATCAGTTCAGTGCGCTATTCTTATTCCAGATTTAACTCGTCACATTGATGTAATAGAAATTATTTCTGGAACATTTTTGCGTGAATTTTTTGAAATTGAAGATGGTGCAGCAGTAGTTATTGAAATTGAATGATGATTACTCTTCTTCTAAATCATCAAATGTGTCAACTACTTCTAGCATTTCTTTGTCTTGACCAACCATTACTTCAGCGTGCTTAGGTTCATCTTCGGGAGCGGAAGCCATATCAGAAAATGGATCTTTACCATCTTCAATCATGCATAACAATCTCCATCTAGGGGCCCATGAAAGATGAACATACATCGGCCCTGGCAAGATTAGCAAGAACCATGAAATTAATGAAGGAATTTGCAATAGGTCAATCCGGTCAATTGTCAGTAATGCAAATCCGATAAATGGCATAGGGTAAAGAATTCCCCGCGGTGGCGGTACTGGAAATCTTTTGAAAATTCCAACCAATATGACCGATGCCATTCCGAGAAATAAACAAGCTGCAACCAACAAAGCAGAATGAAATAACCAACCGCTAAACCATGCCGAGGAGGATTGAGTGAATTTGTATGGTAGAATAATTGCCAATGATACTAACATCCCATAAAATGCCCCAATATTTGCAGGGTGCGATAACCATAATGGCAATTTAGTAAATCGCCGAGAAAGCGATGTTCCCAGCAGAGTATCTCTCTCGCTTGCACCCAGCGATTTGAGGCGCTCTTCCCATATTGAAGAAATACTCATTGCTCTATGGCTAAGCATTAGGCTTTTCAATATAGAGGTGAGAAAATATTACAATAATGCATTACTCTCTGTTAATAAATTTAGCTAATGGGCCTTCAACTTCAATCTCAGATTCTTCTTCTAACCAAGACCGTTGCAATAGATCACTATCTTGTTTCTCCCTTTTTCTTCGCTCAATATCATCTGCATTACTCGATTCTTCGGCATCATCTTGATTAGATAATTCTGACAATACTATCGCCTGATTGAGAAGTGCGAGTGAACGCTTAATTTGCGTCGTAATCTTATTGCTAATACTGTAATGCCCAATCCTCGTATATTCTTCATCATCATACACTAAATCAACACCTCCAAATAACGTATTGTCAACCAAACGAACCCTAGATTCTTGTAATAGAACCCATTTTTTATCTGCCTCTAGCCAGACAAAAACTTGTGCTTGACCCATCGGTTCATCACTCATTAGAGGGTGATTGAAATTGACTGCAAATGGGATTTTTTTATCCCTCTCAAGATGAACTTTCATAGACAATGAAAATATCAAAAAAACAGTTCCAATAAGCGCTGTTTTATTGAGATCAAATGGCTTCACTGAAAATAACAATAACACACATAATATGAAGATAAAGAGTATCGCCATTTTTGGTTTTTTGGAGTTCTCAAAATAGACCTGCTTCGCTATCATTGTGTCAAAATATTTTTTTGTTGTTGATGGTGGTTCATCAAATGAATCGGAAGCCATCAAACCAACTCATTGGATGATTCCATTTGAAGGTTATTAATGAAAAATAGATCTGGACAATTATTAACACAAAAACTGCTCACGGCAATTGCTCTCGTTTGCCAAAAACTTGATTGAAGCACCGCTTTTATCCGCACCCTTCAATAGTGTAAAGGGAAAGTTCACCCCTACGGGGTGGAACAAGTGGTCGAATTGCCGCAAGGAGATATTGTTGAAGTTCGGCGTGGCAGCTCTGATGCTTTAGCCCGTTTGACCAATGATATGGCAAGACTAAATCGCTCGGGACACATCCGGATTGAGCGACGTCCGAAGGGGATAATGCCAAGGGTGAGCCAGATAGTTCTCAGAGAGGGTAGGCCAACTATTGCATTGCATGAAGCAGATGTTCTCCTCACCGGTTTGGAAGCATTGCTTGAAATTGAAAGTGATTGTTCGGCTCTGGATTCAACGATTTCACTCCATGAACTTACAAGAGAAGATGTTGACTTAATTGTGAATCTATATCCTACTGCATCATTAGATTTGGATGCTGAACATATTTCCAATCATCGCGAAGGCGAGGGGGAGTGGTGGACTAATGCACGCGTTGCTAAATCAACCTGGAAACGCGATGAAAGACTTCCTGAATTGGAACCATCGGTTGAGGCTCCTGAATTTATCCGCCTGAAAAGTAAGGCTATGCTCGAAAGACATGGAGGGGTTGTCGAAATGCTAAACCCTGGCCAAGGACTAATTTATGATAGCCATGACCCTGCAAAACTATTGCAATTAACTGGTTATTTGGCTTCACATGGCAGACCAGTACTAGTAATCTCTCGTCATGAAGTAGATGAACTAAATGAAAAATATAACCTGCCGATTGAGTCATGTTCATGGCTCAGTAATGCTGATACGGATAATTCTCTTGACCCATCATTAGAAAGTATCAGGAGGAAAATTGATGCCTTTTTATGGGGTAATGTGCGAGCTGTAGTCGCATTTGAGGGGTTGGAATATCTAGCCGGAATTCATGGTGATGAACGAATGATTGGCCTGATTAGAGATATCTGTGATGGAATTAAATTAGAAGATCATCTGTTATTAGTGACCGCAGATTTATCGGCATTTGAATTAAATAAGCGGCAATTGATTATTCGTGAATTGGATGAAATAAAGTCCGAAACAATGGACTACTGGACGATGGATTCTGAATCAATACTTGATCATCCAATTTGTGCCACTCCAACTGAAGATGAAATTCTATGGATTGAATCACAACTGAAAATGGCACTGGGTGATGACATATCATCTCAAAACAACATGACAGAATCATTGCATGAGATCACCGGAGGTGCTGATTCATTAGACCTGCAAGAGGTGAGCAACGCTACTGGAAACCTATCTGCAATGATGCAAGGTTGGGCTGAAGATTCCGATAATGAACCTCAAACTCAAACTCCTCATCTCGAATCTATTCCAATTTCACAGGGTCCAAGTGATGATTGGAAACCAACCTTCCATAGTGCAAAAACGGCAGATAACGAAGTAAATGTTCTCAATGACTATCCCTCATCAGATACCACTGTTGAGGAACAGGTTAGTGAACAATTGAGCGAGGAAAAAGTAGAGAATGTCATTGTGGAAACTGTTGCAAAAATAACAACAGGGCCGAGGAAAGCGACTGTCATTAAGCGGAATAGAAAGAAGACTATGCTACCTCCGATAATCAATAGAGCACATACAATGCAGGCCAATGCTGCAGTTCAAGTTGCCAAAGAGTCCCCTGAGTTCCCTCAACAAATAATGAATAAACAATCTGAAAAACATCTTTCGATGACGATTCAAAATAGCGATATTAAGCAAAGAAAGGCGCTTGATGAAATATTCCAACCTGTATCTTACGAACAGGATAATGAACTTCAACAAGCATCTGTGCAATCTGCTGCTAAACGAATGGTTACTTTGCCACCAACCGGGGAGGGGCCTAATACGCTCAACGGAATAACAGATCGCATGCCGGT
>JABIGP010000103.1 GCA_018650105.1 Methanobacteriota archaeon | reverse complement strand
GTAGTACTTTCCATATTTGGTGTGCCAATTGATTATCTATATCAACGGGTGCGTCGCTAGTTTGGATAATTATCCAAGAACATCAAAAATATAGAGGAATCCAAGGAATGCATGAATGAAAACTAATGCAATAACCAAATCAGCCATTCGCCCATGCTTTGTTTTTAGGTTCGAAAAAGACTCACCTTGTTCACGTGCTACCTTGGTTTCTTTGCCCATACTTGATAATTTCCAGAGAATAATAATTCCAATAGGGCCGGTGATTCCATGAATGCTTGTTGGCCAAATTTCTGCCATAAAATCTCCATGAGTTCTCCATCCTGCAACCGCTCTTCCGGCTACAGCCACAAGTGCAACAAACACTGCTGACCATAGAAGTTGGGCGCCTCTTTTTTCGTGCAATCTAAGGTGCTCGGCGCGTTCATCTCCTTTCAACTCATGAGACTTTTTCCTCCAGGAGTATTGCCACCATACCCAAGCCACAAGAGCCGATGCCAAAATGGGATGCAGTAGCAATGCAATGACTCGTATTATGTCCACAATAGTTCCCCCCTTATGTTGGGCTATGATGAATCACATAGTTTGATTTTGTCTGTATCTTTCCACCAATTTCCGGCGGTGCATTGAAAGACAGGCGGCACTGCGACCACCCCGTAGGGGTGAGTCAATTGCAGGAAAACCTGATGAAAATTTGTATTGACAAAGCATTCCAGTCAAATGTGCCAAAAAATAAACGGCCAATCATCGTTTCAAAAATCGCTGAATGGAAAATGCTAGATAAGCATTATAGAACATTTGTCTATCTTGCAATAGAGGAAGTTGAGGCACCAGCAGTTGATGAGGAAGACAATGCTCCATCACGACGTAAGAATTCATCGGCACGCCGTACTCGTCGTCGCGGTGGGCGAGGAACATCATCTTCAGACCCATTAGATTGGATACCTTCTCCACAAGAGGCAATTCTTCCAGAGAGCGGTAGTGACCCATATCGTCTTGCAACCTTAATGGTTCATAAAATACTCAAAAGTGATGACTGGGATGAAGATTGGAATGACACTGAAGCATCTCTACGTGACTCCTGTTTGAAGAATGGTGTACATCCAGTTTGGGTTTCTATTGGTGAAAAATCTGGAGTGTTAGGTATTTTCGCAGGTTTTCCAAAGGCTAAGGTCGAGGAACAAGCTAGTGCGGAAATAGATA
The DNA here is from genome assembly GCA_018650105.1 of Methanobacteriota archaeon. Lineage (GTDB taxonomy): Archaea > Thermoplasmatota > Poseidoniia > Poseidoniales > Poseidoniaceae > MGIIa-L1. Next base: position 7,713 of record JABIGP010000103.1, on the reverse strand, counting down.
TTTCACTAGGTCGAATAAATGTAGATAATACAACTGAGTTAACACAGGTATTGGATAAACTCACCAACTCTTCAAATGATGCAGGAATCCACGTTGCATACCAAAAAGTAGCGAGTCAGTTAAAGAATAATAGAACCCTAAAAGTAGACACTGAATTATTGGAATTGTCTGGGCCATCTTCAATCATCAGCGTGTTATTGCATTTGGCGAATGGTTCTGACGCAAGCGACTCTTTGAAAGAACTCACTAAGCATGATTCACAATTGGCATCGGAATTATCAGATTTTTTAGCCCTGAAAAGTGGTGTAATCAACGATTGGCAGCAAAGTCGTAGTGTAACAGGTGAAGACTCATTATCACAAGCCCGTAGATTACTTGCTTGGCAAAACACACCAACAGATGTTGGCGATTTGACGAGTGAAGAACTAAACGATGGTCTTGACATTCTACGCGAAGGAAACGTAGAACAATCTCAAATTGAAAAATTACTTTGGTGGAGATTATCAGCATTACACAGTGAAGGAAAAGGTCAAGAAGCGGTAGAAGTATTGATTTCTCTACAACTTGATTCAAGTGCAGACCTTTCCTCTTTGCTGCCGCTTGTCGCTGATTTACCTGGTGACTCAGCCATAAAATGGCTCAACGACCAAATTCCCAATTTGGATGAAATGGCACTTACACAAATTTCAATCTCGCAAAAGATTGATGTCAATTCAAGAAGCATGGCAATAAAGAGATTACAGGATTCGGGAGGAGATTCATGGGAGCAAATAATTTCTGCAGCGATTCCTCTATTCACTATGACAATGGAATTAAAGAGGCTATCAAAAATAATAGTTAGCGATGATTTAATTGCAATTTCACATCCATATGAAACATTACTTGTAGCTCATAATCTTGCAGCAGGTAAAGATAATGATCTTTGGGTCAAGGTTAGGGATTCAAGACTCATCGCTCTAAAACACATTCACAGTGAAGAAGCCCCTGAAACATTTTCATCAACCTCAGAAGCATTATTGATGCTATTAGAAGGATCCAATATTGATGATAATCGTCTTACTTCCCTCTTGGACAAAGGTGGATTGAAAGCATTTGGAGAAATACGTCAAGCGCTTTCAGACGGCGGTGATGGAATCGCATCTGCAAAGAGCCTTGATGACTTGAGTAGTTGTGTTGAAACGGTTACATTAAGTCCAATGGAACGAGATTTATTCAATACGGTAATTTCAACATTAAGACTTAACCGAGTTGGATTAATGTTACAAAATGGCAATCAGGACGAAGAAGCAAGAACTACATTGGATACAATTCTTGCGGCAGATAATATTTCAACTGGATTGATTCATACTGTTCGCCACCTAGTATTAGAACACGATATTGGATTACCAACTCTTGTTTCATGGTACCAAGTAAATCACCCGTTATCTCCATGGCACACTTTAGCAAGGGCTGCAGTTTCAGCGTCTAATGGAGATGAATTAAATTCTGCAAGAGATTATAGAAAGGCAGGAGACCATGAAGAATTTGATTACGAACATTCGATCATGCTATATCGTAAAGCTTTGATTCACTTGGCATTCGCTTCCCAATGGAAGGAAGCCGTTGAATTATTAGAGGCTCAACCAGCATTGAAGACTGCGCTAACCCGCCGCTTCCAATTATACCTCAAGGTTTCATTTACTGCTAGTCAACAAAATACAGACCAAGCGACAAAAATACTCAAAGAATTTGTTCGAAAAACAAAAATGGTTAGCGAAGAAAACGCTGATGGAGAGATGGAACAACATCAACGAACATATTTTGCGGATGAAGAATTAGATATGTTAAGATCATATCATCTTGAACATCCGCGTCCTTTACCACGTGAACCATTTGCTGGAAGAGTAACTGCAGCATTTAATTCACTAAACAAGAATCGTCGCAGACAAAAGAGTTCTTTCGATACAAGATTTATTCAATTGATGCAAGGAAATCCAACTCTTGCCGAAGTATATGAATTATCAACAAGAGCATCGGAAGAGAAGGCAATTGATGGTTTGATGTTCTTAGAAAGAGCACAAACTTCAGGTAAGTACACTCCGATTGAATTGAGCCGTTTAGCAGACTCTGAACGAACATTATTCACTCAATATAAGAACCAAATTCCAACTTCCAAGCGTCGTTACCTGCGACATTTGAAATTGACTCCATTGATTATTGTTGATACAAATATTTTGATGGATTCATTGGTGCAGAGATTAGCCACCACCCTCCAATTAAATGCTGATGCCAGCCTAGATATCACTGGTGTTGGAAATTTCCACAACGTTCTTCTAAACCGAGCGAAAGATGGTAAGGTTAAACTTTGGTTACCGAAAGTAGTAAAATCAGAATTAAAGGCACTGGCTAAGGGCATAGATCGACTAAAGAGCCGATTTTCAGATTCATTGGTGTCTCCAGAAATTCTAGAGTCGACATTGACTGAAGAGGTCATTGGTAAATTAGTGGACGATGTATTATCAGACTTCAACACTTGGAAACCGCTTGACCTTCATATGGAAGCAGATTCGGACAATCCAGAAAACACTGAAGCAATTGAGAAATTCCTACTAGACCATTATGATATTTTTGAGGAATTAACCGCGATGAAACGCACAAGGGGCTCCCCTCGTCGAACAGAACTGGAAGGTAACGATGTTTATCCAGAAGAACCTGACCTTGGTATTATCAAAATAGCAATGCATTTGGCAGACCAGGCTTTATCTGGAATTGGTACTGTTTTAGTCGCTACAAGAGACGGAGATTTCACCCTAGTAGCAAGAGCGTTTGAAGAGCGATTTGGATTTGGAGTTGCAAAGAACAGCAGAACTCTAAATCTATGGATTCGTTCTTGAATAATTATTCCTTCAATAATTGCAAGGTTGCGATTACATGTGGGAAATCATTGCATTTCCGAAGTCACTGCATGATAACAAGGTAGCGCCTTCCATCAATCGTTCGAAATCATATGTCACTGTGGCGGCTGATATCGCCCCTTCCATTCCTTTTACAATAAGGTCAGCAGCTTCGTGCCATTCCATATGACGTAGCATCATCTCAGCAGATAAAATGATTGAACCAGGGTTCACTTTGTTCATTCCAGTATACTTTGGTGCTGTTCCATGTGTTGCTTCAAAAATAGCAATTCCAGTATCATAATTGATATTAGCGCCAGGAGCAATTCCTATTCCTCCAACTTGTGCAGCCAATGCATCAGAAATGTAATCTCCATTAAGATTCATTGTAGTTAGAACTCCATATTCAGCGGGCCTTAGGATAATTTGTTGTAGCATTGCATCTGCGATGACATCCTTGATAATTATCTGATTTCCAGTTTTTGGATTAGTAAGAGTACACCAAGGACCTCCGTCTAATTCGCTTGCACCAAATTCGTCCTTTGCCAATTGGTATCCCCAATCGCGGAATCCACCCTCAGTAAATTTCATGATGTTTCCTTTGTGAACTAATGTGACACTTTCCTTATCATTATCAATTGCATATTTGATTGCGGCTCTAACAATACGGGCAGTCCCTTCTTGACTGACAGGCTTTATTCCAATTCCCGATGTTTCTGGGAAACGGATTTTTTCAACACCCATCTCATTTTGTAAGAAATTGATTACCTTCTTCACTTCAGGAGATCCTGCTTCCCATTCAATCCCAGCATAAACATCTTCTGAATTTTCACGGAAAATTATCATGTCAACATTTTCAGGTGCTTTCACTGGCGACGGAGTCCCTTCATACCAGCGAACAGGTCGTACGCATGCATACAAATCCAACTTCTGTCTTAGCGCTACATTGAGTGAACGAATCCCCCCGCCAACTGGAGTTGTGAGTGGTCCTTTTATTGAGACTAAACCAGAGCGCATAGCATCAAGAGTTTCGTTTGGCAGCCATTCACCAGTTGCTTTGAATGCCTTTTCACCAGCCAATACTTCTGACCACACGATCTCTCTTTCACCAGAGTACGCTTTTTCGATTGATGCATTGACAACTTTCATCATCACCGGAGTAATATCAATTCCAATCCCGTCTCCTTCAATATAGTAGATAATCGGGTTATTTGGTACATTTAGCAAGCCATTTTCCATTGTAATTGCAGTTCCAGACATAGCACTCATGTTGAGCCACCGGCATCCCCTTCAAGAATCAACCGCCCCCAAATTGATTGTGATAACAAGCATTTCATACCTATGGCTATGTGGCAAAGTTATGCAGGGTAAGGTTGAATGGCTAGGTGGTCATGGAATAAAATGTATTAATTCCAATGGACAGAGCCTTGATTTGGATTGGGAAGATGGCCCAAGTCCAATGCAAGTAACACTGCAAATGATCGGTGCATGTTCTTTGGTAGATGTTGTAACCGGTTTGAAGAATAGACCATTTTCCGAAGTGTGGGTTGAATTAGATAGTTCAAGAGCAGAACATTCACCGCGAGTATTTACTTCGATAGAGATGGTATATCATGTAACAGGTGACGTTCCGCATAATCTTGTTGAGAGAATAATAGCAAAGAGTCATGAAAAATATTGCAGTGTCTCTAATATGTTTAATCAGACAGTGGATATTTCTTGGAGAGTAGAAATACACGATTGATTCTAAACTTTGAAAGCGAAATAAATACAAATAGTTCGTTGATAGAATTGGTGATTATTGATGAGTAAAATAATATTTAGAAGCAATAAGTTCTTGCTATCATCAGTTATTTTCATCCTTTTATTTGCTTCGCCACTGGCACAAAGCGCATCCTCCGGAATAGGAGATGATGCAGATGATGGATGTCTATGCCATGGTAGTAAATCACAATCAACAACAGTGGTGATCGAAGGTCTTCCGCAACAATGGGCTGCAAATCAATCATATGATATGGCAATAACAATCAATAGTACAATTGAGAAATCTCAAGATTCTGATGCACGATTGGGCGGTTTTAGGCTGATAATCAATGATGGAATTGTTGTCTTTGAAGAAAATAATTATTCACAAATAATTGATGATGGATACACTCATACAGCCCAAGGTAATGAATATCGTCAGTGGAATTTTACTTGGACTGCACCAACCTCCAACGATACAGTTGTTACTTTTGTAGCTCATGGAAATGCAGTGAATTCAGACCAACAAACTACAGGAGATGCATGGAATTATGTTTCTTATTCAGTAGCGGGAGAAGGATTTACAGGAGTAATTAAAGAGCCTCCAAATTATTCAAATGAAATTGATAATGGTGAAATCGCTCTGCTAATTTTTTCAGTAATAACCCTGGTAGGGTTATTTTATTACTCAACCAAATGAACTTCAATTGACAAACTCAATTTGTCGATTTCTCAACGCTCTGAGTTGACGATTTTCACTTGCGCCATGTATTTGGTCACTCTTTACTCCAGTTAATACCAGCATTACACGAATATCTTCGCCGAGTGATTCATCAACAGCAGCGCCCCAAATAATCTTAGCATGTGGACTCACTTTCTCTTGGATAATTTGTGCACAACGCTCTGCTTCTCCAAGGGTGAGTGAATTGCCGCCCACGACATTGATTAATGCACCTCTTGCATCAGTGGTATCAATTTCAAGCAATGGAGAATTCAAAGCCTCTAATGTCGCTTCTTCGGCTCTATTTTCACCAGAAGCAGCACCCAATCCAATCATAGCAACGCCGCTACCAGAATTGATTACTGCGCGTAAATCTTCAAAGTCAAGGTTGACCATTCCATCAGTTGTTAATAATTCAGTGACGCCTGTAATAGAGCGGACCAATAACTCATCTCCAACTCTAAAGGCACTAGCAATTGGTAGATTCTTTACCCCTTCAATTTCTAATAATCTTTCATTTGGAATTACTAAGATAGTATCGCAATGTTCACGTAGGCGTTCTAATCCCCATTCAGCATTTTGTTTTCTAAGAGACCCTTCTGACTTGAATGGATAAGTTACCACAGCGATAGTCATCGCTCCTTGTTTCTTTGCCAGTCGAGCAATATGTCCTGCGGCACCAGTTCCTGAGCCACCACCCATTCCAGCAGTAATAATCGCTAATTGAGTATCGTTTGTGATTTTTCGCAATGAAATTTCAGATTCTAATGCAGCAGCCTCGCCCTTGGTAGGATCGCCGCCTGCACCTCTTCCTCTTGCAGTTCGCCCAATCAGAACTTTGTTCTTGATGGGTGACATCAAAAGTGCTTGTGCATCTGTATTGATTGCATACCCAGTAACATAGTCAGATTCAAACAACTGTTCTTCAAATAAACGACTGATTGCGTTGCATCCAGCACCGCCCACACCATAGACTCTAATTCGTGGTTGTAGAGATTCTAACAGAGCTTTCAGTTCCGCTTCATCACCGGTTCCAATAGGAATATTATTTGCAGTTGGCTTCACTTGTTCTTCGTCTGAAAGTTCGAGAACCCGTTCTATAAGATGACGCATATTGGTTATGCTCTTGCAAGTGCCCTTGAAGATACCGCTTCAATTATACCCCAATAATAGGTTTTTGAAGGGTTTTACAATTTTTCGCAATCAGTCTCGAAGACCTTCTTGAGTGACTTGGTATACGCATTCCCCGTCTGGTAAGTTAGGAGAGTCTACTAATCGAGCAATTCTTCTTCCAGCCTTTGCTTTACGTAGGTATAGTCTGAATGTTGAAGCGTGAGCAAGAATATGTCCACCAATAGGCTTTGTCGGATCTCCCCACATTGCATCTGGCTTTGAATGAACTTGGTTAGTAACTAGAACCAGGGCATTATTTACTGTAGCCAATTGCTTCAAGTCTTTCAAGTGGCGGTTGAGTTTTTGCTGTCTGTTAGCCAGCATGCCTCTGCCAATATATTCAGCTCTGTAGTGGCTAGTCAAAGAATCAACAATGATCATCTTTACATTTAGCCCCTTGCTCATTCGCTTGATTTCATCAGCGAGAAGCATTTGGTGAGCAGAATTGTAGGCTCTTGCAACATGAATACGGGCAAGAACCTTTTCAGGGTCTAATCCATATCCCCTTGCCATTTGAGTGATTCTCTCTGGTCGAAAAGTATCTTCAGTATCAATGTAAAATACATCTCCATCAAGACCACCCTCCTCGAGAGGAAGGGTACAATTGACAGCGAGTTGATGACCGATTTGTGTTTTTCCAGAACCAAATTCGCCATATACTTCAACTAAAGATTGAGTTTCAAATCCGCCACCTAAGAGGTCATCAATCGATTGGACTTTGCTGCGCAACTTCTGAACTTGACGTCTGCGCTCTAATAGCGCTTCACCAGAAATGAATCCGCCAATATTAGCCATTCTTTTCGCTGCAGCAATAATCTTTGCAGCTACTGCTTCGCCCAATTCAGCTTGTTCTGCTAGGTCACCAGGTGCCATCACAGCCAATGAGAGTAGGTCATCGAATCCAGCTTCACGCAATTTTTCTGCTGTTGCAGGACCAACGCCAGGAAGTTCCTCAATCTTGACTTCCACCTCATCGTCTTGTTCCATCAATGGGACTGGTTCCTCCAGCACCTCTTCATTCTTTTCTATCTTTATTTTCGCATTTTTCTTCGCTTTGGTCGCCATTTTGTTCACTTCCAACCCCCTCTGTGTTACCAATGGTATATGAAGAAACGAAACAGGGCTTCAAAATTATTTTCATATTTTGAGAGGAGATGATTGCCTTAAATGCAGTACTGAAACCCATCATTTCACTTTTTGTTT
>JABIGP010000046.1 GCA_018650105.1 Methanobacteriota archaeon | reverse complement strand
TATTTTACTGGCAAATAATCCGAACGCACCTCCAGTTATTGCTGAGGGATGGTATACGAAAACATCAGCAAAATGGGAAGCAAAAGGAGACAGTGTTCTCGAGCAAGCATTTGATGCATGGCACAAAACCCAACCGACTCCACTGCCGATGGCAGCAAATATTGGCGACGAATCATGCGGCGGGTTTTGTGATTGGAAAGCATGGTGTCCTCATTGGTGGAAATGGCGAAGCGATAATGGCAGCCTTCACAAAGACGATTTCTCAGACGCAGTAATTTTGTTACATGATATTGATTTGGAATCCGGTGCAGCTGCAATTGAATTATGCGAGCCATTAGATGATAGTGGCCGCGTAATGCCAAGCGGAATTCGTACGAGCGCTAAATTTGATGGAAGAGGCCTTGATGCCCTGAAAGAATTGTTGGACACCGGCCATCAAGGACCCATTTTTATCGGGTCAGTGATGACTCAAGGTAGAGCATGGAGAATTGGACATTGGTGTGATGTATTGCCATGGAGCCCAATTCCAGATGATGCTGAATATCATAGAGAATACTGAGTACGAATCAATTCTCTTGTCGAATCATCTTCAATGCCTTTTGGAGATAATAACCAATTGAGATAATTAGCATCGTCAGCAATTATTTGCCCGATGTCTTTGCCTTTGTGCCTTCCGAATGCAACAATAAATTGGTCACCATCTCTCCTTATTTTTCCTTGAGGGTCTACTAAACTTAAATCACTAATTCCCCGACCAAGAACTGATGCATCTGATTTGATTTCTCCATTTATTAGCCAACGCTCAACTTCGGTAATGCTCTTTCTAAATGAGGTTGGATGGTCTACCGTCAATCTCCAAAACAAGAGCATTGCAGCAGCAGCATCTGCAGCAGCAGTATGGGCATTTTCAAGTGAAATCCCATAGCGCTTACATAGCGCTCCCAAGTTATGCGGTCGAGCGATTTTCAATCTCCTAACCACTTCAAGAGTATCTAGCACAACCTTTGGCTTTGGAGGTAACTTGCCCATTCTAAGATATTCGGATCCAAGTAATTTCATATCAAAATTTCTTGCATTATGGCCGATTATTACCGCTCCATCTATCAATTCAAAAGTCTCGTCTGCAATTGTGGAGAAATCGCCCTGCCCCCTAACATCAGCATCATAGATTCCGTGCACATCACTCGCACCATATGGTATGGGCATTCGCGGATTCACCAAGGTTTCAAAATGAATAGGGGCCTCATTTGAATCAACTCCCAATAGTGCCAATTGAACAATTCTATCGCTATTGGTTGAAATGCCAGTTGTTTCTAAATCAAACGCTAAAACCCGCTCACCCCTGAGTAAGTCTTGCGCCATAATATCAAACCTGTTGCCGAGACTTCTTAACCAATTCCTAATTCCACAAAGGCCATTTCTAATCCGAAAAATTTCCACACCAAGAAACAACAGCATTAGAAACAAGGACTAACCCCGTAGGGGTTATGTTGGGAGTAGTGAGGATGAGGAGAACTACTTCCACATTGAGTCTCATCGTCCTAATGATATTGACTTCAAGTTTGTCAGGTTGCCTTAGTGCCCTTGATACAACAGTTGACCCAAGGGCAAGCCTGCAAGCCTATCCATTACAAATCCAAGAAGGTGAAATGGTGACATTTGATGCCAGAGACTCTTCACCAGTTGAAGGGGTCATCACCAATTATAAATGGGATTTTGGCGATGGAGATTTGACAGAAACAGTTGTTGCCTTCACCTCTCACACCTATTCTAATTTCGGCGTATATACAGTTAGATTAACCGTTGTCAATGACCAAGGTGGAGAAGATGATTCTACGGCAACGATTAATGTCAATGGTGCGCCACAATTGAATCTCTCCATTCCAGATGTTATTAGAGCAGGAGATAGTGTATTTCTAGATGCAAGCAATAGTATTGACCCTGAAGGCGGCACACTTGATTTTGCATGGGATTTAGATTGGGAAAGAGATAGCGATGGAGATACCAATAGCCGTAACGATGTTGATGCTATCGGAGATGCCGTACTAGTTCCTACTAACAACTCAGGCATATTGACTTGCAGTTTGACAATTACTGATGTCTTAGGTGCATCTGTGTCCGAATCCTTTGAACTCAATGTAACAACCCGAAGATTTGAAGTCACTTGGGAGGCCCAAGAATTGGAGTATAGTTGGGATGAATATCTTGACCAAGGCGAGGAATGGCAAGGTAATATCACTCCTGGAGAAGAGGGCAGAATAATCTCATTCGAAGCCCTATTAGAATTAGATCAAGATTTGGTTGCGCCATCGGATAATTTTACTTTGATGTTGCTAATGACAGAAGATGGATATCGCCAGACAGCAAATACTGAAGAAGGTAATTTGACAAATAATGAATCCACTTCTGCTTTGATAGAAGACGAGGATATCAACCCTCTTGGTGAAGACGGAATTTATGAGGCCGATTCTAGCACACAATTGTTGAAAATATTAATTTCACAAACAGGGGCAAGAAAAGGGCAAGGAAATTGGACATTGACAGTAATTGCACAACAAGCAGAACCAGACCCGGTCATCGAAGGTTTCCCTGACCCAGATCCTGGAAACGATTGGCAATTAACGATAAAAATTGTAGTATTGGTTCCAAAATTAGTAGAGATTGCTTACGAATGAACAGAGTGTTTTACAGAAAAAGGTATTGAGTAGCACCCACTGCGAAGGAATGGTCAACATGGTAGACACAATAGAAATCAGCCGCGTCAACATCCGAGACTCCCTTTCAGTTGACCTTTCAGTTTGGATGAATAATCCAAATGATTGGCAATTCCAACCGACATTGTCAGTAACAGGAAATACGTTCACAGTAAGTAGCAAAGAGACAGGAGATTCACTCGCATCTATTGAATTAGACGATGAACAACTTGAAGCTGTTCAACGCGATAAAACCGCAGAACTGAGAGTTAAATTCCAAGTACATGGAATGCATGGTAGACTAAACAATATCCAACCAATTATTGCAGATGGTAAGGCAAAGAAATTAGCCACAGCAAATTGGAAGACCCAACAACCAGTCACCTTCGAATAAGCGTTGGCGATTGACAATTATCGATGGGACTCCCATCATTCCTTTGATATGGGTAGAAGTGAAATTTTGCTCTATGCCAAGAAGAGAAGGTAAAGGGAGTCAGAAGAAGGCTCGCTTTGAAAGATTGAAGATTGAAATAATGAAATTTGTAACAGCCAACCCCGGTTGTTCTGCGCAATCCATCGTCGCTTGTTTACAACATGACAAGTTGATGCGCAATCACGGACTAACTCCAAGAAAAGTCGGCTTTTTCATCCCTAGACATCTTGCTCAATCTTTGATTTGGTGGCAAGACCATAGAGCAGGGCGACGAGTCTATGGTGAAATTGGTTGTGAAGCGGAGCCTAAAGACAACTGATCTAACAACCCGCAATTTCGCAATCATTGCGAGGCATGGACTCATGTATGTCGGATTGCCAGCCCATAATATGAGTGAGCAGGTTGCGGCCTACTTCGACCTTGATGGCACACTATTAGATGCGTCAAGTGAAAAGAGCCTAACATCCACTCTGACAAAACGACGGCCGTGGAGAATTCCACTTTCAATTACCGCCTGGAGTTTGAGATTTGTTGGCTCTTTACTAACTGGAAAATCAGTATATGATTCTGCAAGAAATCGAGGCCACCTCACCATGGCAAGTTGGCAAATGCTTGATGATATTTCATTAGAATTAGTTCAGAGCAAGTTAGCGCAACGAGTTTCGCTTGAAGCAAGACAAAGAATTAGTTGGCACAAAGAGCAGGGGCACAGGTTAGTTCTTGTTACTGCAACAGTGCAGCCGATGGCAGAAGCAATGGCTAGTGAGTTGGGCATGGATTGTGTTTATGGCTGTGGCCCAGCAAATCGTCAAGGAAGATTATCAGGTTCTGAAAAGGGTTGGTCGGTTCCAAGAAGAAAGGGCAAAGTTCCAATCGTTGAGAAGGATGCAGAAGAGAATGGACATGACCTTTCACAGTGTTGGGCATATGGAAATACCTTGGCCGATTCATGGTTTATGAAATTGTGTGGAAATCCTATTGCAGTAAATCCAGAAGGACCACTGCGTAACTTAGCCCAGCAACAACAATGGACAATTTACTCATGGAAAGTATAGTTGCATTGCTCTTACCTTTATTATGGGTTGAATGTAGTCTTAATTGATGGATGAAAATATTGCTGATACCAACAGGAAAGTGCAAAATGATAGATTGAATAAATTGAATCAATCACTCAACGAAGTGATTGCTGCAAATTCAAGGGCTGTTGAATTGCTGGTAGATATCATATCATCAAATCCCAAGAGAATGTTGTTGGGTAAAGAGAATATTGTAATTCGTGGAGACCTTGCTTCATATTGTGTTCCAATTGAACCAATTCTAAATAGACTAAAGTCACCTTTTTCAAATAGTGAAACAGGATTTGACACAGTAGAAGTTCACCCTAAGGACCATTTCGTTAGACAAGAAGTTAGAGCCTGCATTCAAGTAGATGCCGAAGAACATATTCCCTCCGGGGATGTAATCGCTTCCTATCTTCTCGGCCTATCAAATGATATGGCAACATGGACTAAGCCAAACATGCGCCCTTTGCGTGATGCATTATTGCAAACTTATGGGCTTACAACTAGCCCAATTAGCAAACCATTAATTGAATATGTATTGCAACAACACAATGCAATAATGGATGTTGAATCCGGCTATCTGGTGATGCCAGGAACAAATGGATTCACATGGAGAATCGGTTTTGCTAACCCTCTAGTTTACGGTTATACACTTGAAATGAAAAAGCCTCGCCAATTGAATTGGCAGTTAATTTCTGAAGATACCCGTACACTCCCTTCCAGTTATCGTTTTGATAATATTCTCGATACAGTTGAATTAATTGCTGAGTTCCCACATTCATTGATAGAAAACAAATGGAATGCATTCCCATTGGTGCGCAGAATTGTGGCACAACAATACAAGCCACTCGCAAAGCAAATCTATGAGGAAAATTGTGATGAAGATAACAACTCATATGGCAGTATGGAGCACTCAGAAACATTGTTAGAGATGTGTATTAAACTTGACCAAAAAATTGCTAAACTTGTTAGTGCATAAAGCCAGTAATTAGGAATCGTGAGCGGCCCACCGCAACCTGAGCAATGATATTTATGAAGTATATTTTTGCGAACGGACAGGTGGGGGCAGCGAGAAAAAAACACAGCAATTTCAAGCGCACTTGATTGAATTGAGCGGCCCACCGCGAACTTTGAACTAACTAAAACAAGGCATTGTTGTTCAAATGTTAGGTCGGGGCAGCGAGAATAATAGACAACAATTTCAGTCAATAAGAATTGAATTGAGCGGCCCCACCGCGATTCGAACACGGGTTCGAGGCTCCGCAAGCCTCTGTGATATCCAAGCTACACTATGGGGCCTTGGTAATCCGAGCCACCCGCGACTCCTTTTTAATAGCGACGGAATTGTTGTAATTCATATCATTCCTATTTGTAATATTCAGGCAGGAGGGTTCTTTTTGCAGCGCCATCTGGACGGGATATGGCGGTAACTTTCACGCGACCGGTTGAATTCGCAATGCTTGATGCGGCCAACATTGCCTACTACCCACGCATCTTTGATTTATCACATAGATTCTTTGAACAATGTTGGTTAGAAATGTGTGATATCAGCTACCCTGATCTATTCAATATCCACCGGGTTGGTTTCCCAATCGTGAGCATTGAATCTGATTTTATTGCTCCAATGCAATATGGAGACGAGGTAATGGCAACTATTTGGATAGACAATGTCGGCAATAAATCAGTAACTTGGAACTATAAATTTCATAATCAAAATAACGAATTATTGTGGACTAGTAAACAAGTAACCGTTTGCGTAAACATTGACTCCTTACAATCACAACCGATTCCTGACTATTTGTTAATTGGATTGAAAAAGCATCTCAGTGAGGAGATATTGTGAGTGATGAATTAGGGATTTCTATTATGATGGGGAAGGATGATTCCGTCCCTAATAGTCCTCAGTTTCCTTCTGATATTCTAGCGGTTAGGGCAGATAAAAAAGGACCGAAAACAGTTGCAATATTATTGATGGTAGGGGCGGTCTTGATAGCATTCCAAGCATATGGTGATTGGCAATTTAATTCAGCACAAGACTTGAACGATTCGTATGTTGAAGATACATTAGTCACACTTAATTCACAGGGCGGTGAGCAATTATCAGTCGAGGATTACCAAAATTTCCATGATTCTGCAAGAGATTCAGGGGGGTACCTTTGGCGTGCAATAGGATTGGGCGTGGGGGCATTATTACTTTTCATTGGTTCACCATTGTTATTCAAACTCAATCCGCTTGGCGCAAAATTGTCAATTGCAGGAGCAATTATTGGATTCATTGGAGGCGTGGTTGGGAGTTACCAATTGAATCAGGCGGCGATAGAAACTTTGCATGGACCCATGTCTATGACCTATGAAATAATGATGTATTTGTGCGGCGTTTGTATGGCCGTATGCATCGCTTTGGCAGTAATGCCATTATTCAATGTAGCAGCAAGAATGGCTTTGTATGGTGAAGACAAAGTAGTAATCGTGCTAGAAGAAGAATGAAATCAATCATCCTTTGGACGAGGCCATTTCTTGGTTAAGACTTTCTCAAGGTCCTCGTTTAGTTTGGCATTCCACCAATCAGAACCCTGCCAAATAGCATATCTTCCTCTAATTCCTCTAAGGTCTGCACCCTCCATCTTACAATTTCTGAAATTGGATAAATTCAATCGTGCTTTACGTAAGTCTGCGCCCCTAAAATCAGCGCCGTCAAATGCCGACTTCATCAAGTCTGCACCGACCATTGAAGCCTTACTAAAATCACATTCAGTAAAATCTCCTTCAGTCAAATCAGCATTATCTAATATCGCTCTTTTAAAATTTGAACCACAGTGTTTTCCACCGCGTAACAAACCTTCTGTGTGGTTTTGGTAGGACCAGTCTAACACCACAGGGGCCTCGTCAGGGTCGCTCGCATCTGTGCTTCCACCACCAGACATTACCAAAATAACACCTCAAGCAGATGATCGTTTATTCAAGTGTTCTCTACCTTGAGAAGTGAGGACAGCGAAACGATTCTTATCCTCTACATTATCTGGAATTTCTAAGAACCCACGCTCTCTTAACCTGTTTAGGTAAAGTGATAAATTATCCGGAGGAGCAAAACCAGCATCTTCAAACAATTTATTGATCACTCTTGGAGGGGCATCCTTTATCGATTCAACTTCCCTCAAATAATGAATAGCACCCAATACTTGGTCGGGCTTTTTTGTTAAACGACAATTGGATACCAATGCTGCGAAGGCTGAACCACGTATTGGCAAATCAGCACCATCAGCAGTTACTTGTGCCGCATCTATTGCCGCAGCTCTTGCCTCCTTAATTCTTTCAAGAAGAATCGTCCAAGTATCATCTTCTTTCATCATGGCAAGTTTTTCATCGATTTCAATGGTAGCACCTTGTAATTCTATTTCAATATCACCTGCAGTGATAGATACTCGATTTGAACCGGACATCTCCTCTCCCTCATATGTGCGTAGTATTGGGTCTTGATAATCCTTTAGAGGTCATAATATTATTCTAGAAAGCAATAACTATACCTTGGAATGGAATATTATTGCAAAAAATAACAATTAGTGCAAACCGAGCCCAACTTCCAAAAAATAGAGAAATACAGATAACAATTGAAGGATTCATACGCAAATGACTTCAAGGGGAAGAGGCCGTCACTACATAGAGTGGATGCTATGCAACGACATAAGAGGGGGGCCGTTTTTCTTTTCATTGCACTACTAGTGCTAAATTCATGGGCAACAGTATTGGTTTCAGCAAATGGGCGTGCAGGCTCAGTAAATGTTTTCGCAGGAGGATTTTCAACAATTCAAATTGACTTGCAAGGCACAACAGTTGACAATACCACGGCAATCGATATTCCACGCAATGTAACATTTGACACCGCATCTTTTCTGATAAAGGCTGATGCGGGCGATACCAGTCCTGGTAGTGTATGGTTAGATATTGACCAAGATGGCAGCCATGAATGGGCTTTCGATGGTACCGGATATGGTAATTTAGCACATCAAAACACGTTTAATGATTCATCTACTTACAAAGTGATGCCAACATATACGGCCCAAAACTCACCATCAAATTGGACAACATCAGACCCAATATTATTGCCACATTCAGCAACTCTATTTACGGCTGATTTGAACATGTCATTTACCCCACAAATCGGCGGAGGTATGTTGCAATTAGGGCAGTTAACTGACATGGCTTCTGGTGATTTCAATAATGATTCTAATTCAGATGTAGTAATTATTTCATCTTCAAATAATACAACAGGAGTCGGTACGGCGATATCATATGTTTCTTGGAATGCAACTAGTGGTTTGACAAATACTACTTGGACTTCCACATGTGATAATGCCACATATTCAGATGTAGCGGATTTAAACAATGATAGTTTTGATGACGTCGCAACATTTTCATTAGCCGATGATTTAGCATGTATTCACGTAACAAATGCAACAACAGGACTGCCAGGTCCAGCCTTAGAAGTGAAATTATATGGAAATACAAGGGCTGCAGGGTTTGCGGATTTCACAACAGACGGTTACGCTGATATAATCTCAATACATCCTAGCGGAAAACTATCATTGAGAAAATTTACCAATAAAACAAATACCTTTGGCAACAATATTACGAGCACAATCTATGGCGATAATGGTCTATCAGTGCTGAATCTTTCGCAAATGTTCCTAGGCAGTATCAAAGCCGGACTCAATATTTCAGCAGTAGTGATTGACAATACTGGATATGCTGTTGAAATCAAGTGGCATTCTAATTCAATTTATACGACCACCAATAATGTTGATGGAATCGGTTTGAATGCTATCACTGGAGATATTGACAATGACGGAGATATGGACTTCATCTCAGAAAGGACCCAAGGAGGCTCATCAATAACAAAAATGGAGATGAGTGGGTCGTGGGATAACGATAATAGCAATCGTAATGTAAATCTAATCAATGCGACGATTGCCGATCATGATGGCGATGGCAATAACTCATTGATGATGGTAACACC
>JABIGP010000155.1 GCA_018650105.1 Methanobacteriota archaeon | reverse complement strand
ACCTGCCAAGCAGTCTCTTCTGTACTGAAGCAACCCATTCCTATTGCCTTACCATTTGCCTCAACCGCAGTTGGAACAAATACACGGGCGGGAGTATCGGACATTACATCGCCCTTGTTGTGAAGTCCTTCAATGCTTATGCGAAAAAATGCAATTAACACTAGTTTTTGGAGAGAATTATTGCGGGCGAATCCATTCCATTTCGATAAGCGGTAAGCCGCCAGGATGAGGCAATGGCGCTTGTGGTTTCTCTATTCGTATCTTTAATTTAGAAACCATCTCATTATTGGAAAGATTTGAAATGATTCTCTCTGCCATTGTTTCCATTAATCCAATCGGTGTATCGACATCAATTATTTCAGCATCAATTGCGATTTGGATATCCGCATAGTTCAATGTATTTGTCAACTTACCTGCTATTCTGTGCTCCATTATGGTTGCCCATACACTGAAAATAAATGGCTGCTCAGTCTCATGTTCAAAGTCATAATATCCATGCTTGGCCATGACAGTATAGTTCTCTAGGGCAACTGTGACAATCATCTAAGATCACCTTATTCAGTAGATTCTCTTTCGTGAACCCAAATTAAATGGTATCCGAACTGAGTTTTCACAGGTTGTGAAACAGTTTTCAGTGGCGTATCCCATACTGCTAATTCAAACTCTTTGACCATGTTACCCTTTCTAAACCAACCCAAATCTCCGCCTTTTTGGGAAGATGGGCACGAACTCTTTTTCCTTGCCAACTTTTGGAAATCCTTTAATTTTGAAACCTTATCTTTAATCTGTATTGCTTCAGATTTGGATTCAACCAAAATATGACTTGCCCATGCGCTTGGTGCGACCATGAAACTGCTATGGTATTCTATTCTTGAACTCTTTTGATTGTCAAGATTCAATATCATATGCCAATGCGCTCAAATATGTACCATAGATTGTAACAGAAACACCTAATGATTCTTCATTGAAGCGTTCCATATTGTCTTTGTATGTGTGATATTCCCAACTTCCACTACCATAGCAAACGACAGCTCTTCCGTTTGAACCACTGCCCAAGTCATAAACAAATGGACCATGGTCGGAATTGTAAGGCATTCCATCTTTTGCACCCTTTTCGCCAGTTAATACCGACATACGGATGTCGTACTTGCCTGCAACATCTGGATTTTCTTTCACATATCTATTTTTTATTTGTTCAACATTCAAATAATCGTCAACATTATTTGTGAATAATGTTAATGAGTTTCCACGATTAGAAAAATCAGCATCAACATGGTTCATATCCAAGTTAATGTAGAGGCGTAGGTCTTTCCTCAAATTATTCTTCATCTCATTAACATAGGCTCTACTTCCATAAAGGCCTTCTTCTTCTCCACCCCATGTGCAGAATCTAATTGTCCTATCAGGTGTTCCGGATTCGTTGACCACTTTGGAAATTTGTCTCGCCATCTCCATAATACTGGCAGAACCAGATGTGTCATCAATCGCACCAGGTCCACTGTAAACAGTATCATGATGGGCGCCAGCGATAACTACCTCTGATGATTTTCCTTTGATCTCTCCACAAGGCACGTAAATTGTTCGAGTGCCATCATTGGTGACATCTATGTCCAATGAGATTGTTCCCGAACCATTGATTACTGCTGCTTCTAATATTTCACCAGCATCTTTTGACATTGCGATGAATGATAATTCAGTAGGTACGCTACCGCCATTCGCTTCCGTAATTGCTTCTATAGAGGTTCCCTTGAATATTGGTACGCAATCTGTAGCCTCGACCTTGCCACAATTGTAATCCTTGTTTACTCTAATCAATGAGACTAAGTTATTTTCTGCTGCCTTACTCATCAATGCTGTATTACCAGTAATTGAGCCACCGCCTCTAACATATCCAATCTTTCCATTTGCTTCTTGCCAGAGTGAATCTTCAGAACCATTTCCTAAATCAACAACTGGGGCATTATCACCGAATTGTATGAAACTCCTGCCGCTAAATCCTTGAATGACATAGTCAATTCGATGCTCAAAGGTATATGCTACGCTTCCAAAATCGAGTGGAGAGCAAGGTTGGGCGAGGAAGTTGTTGCCTGGAGTACAAACTTGAACACTCGGTTCTGCATTTACATGGTGCATTTCAACTTCATAAGAATGGAGAGTAGTAGTCATTCCAAGTGATTTGAAATGCTCTTCTATCATTTGTGCAGCAGCAGCTTCTTCATCAGTTCCACTCATTCTACCTTCCCAATCCGGATGGCCGAGATCAACAAGGTCCTGAGCATACTGCCTTGCCATTGATTCATCAAATTCAATTAATTCAAATTCAAGATCATGT
>JABIGP010000133.1 GCA_018650105.1 Methanobacteriota archaeon | reverse complement strand
CTTAGCAGATGATTTTGCTGCTGTTGCCGCTTTCTTAGCCTTTGCAGGCGCTTTCTTGGCAGCAGCCTTTGCTTTAGTTGAAGTTTTCTTAGCGGATGATTTTGCCGCTGTTGCCGCTTTCTTGGCCTTTGCAGGCGCTTTCTTAGCAGCGCTAGTAACCTTGTTTGCTGCCTTTGCTGCAGTGAGAACTTTTCCAGCAACCGCTGCACTTAATCCTGCCTTTTGCAGGGCTGATGATGTTGATTTTGCTAATTTGGCAACGCTATCAATTTTGGCAGCAACCAGTTTTTTTGCAGATGCTGCACTAACATTAGGTAATGCTGACAATTTATCTATTTTTGAATCAGTTCCCTTGCTAGCCATGCACTCACCTATGTTTACGGAAAACGGCGCTCACACTTCAATTCTTTGATTAAAATTATATTATTTACCGTTGAATTGATTGACTATAAGCCAGCACATAGGAGATATGAGGGGGGCACTTGACTTAGGTACAAGTCTGCTCTATGCTCAAGTCAAAAAGGCCAACTCCGACCATAAAGTTGAGCCAGAAAGTAACTTATTACGTAGCAAACATTTCCATGTCGGCAAACCTGTTTATCTTGGAAATGTTGCAATTAGGTTAATTTCACAGTTGTCTCAACCGGATACCCCTTTTTTCGTACAACCTCCTTCATTTAATGAGCAAGTTTGGCAATTAACCTGCAAAAGTAGTTCAATCTCAATTTCAGTTGATTCAAGTTCATATTGGGGTGCTGGGCTATTTAATTCAGGATATTTGAACAGGATTGAAATCACTGGACCATTACAAGAACGTGCAAGAATTATTTTTGATTTAGTGGCAACCCTCTCACATAATCCATGGGAATTTAGTCATCTACGAAGTGCGAGAAAAATGTTGCACAAGGAATCAATTTCTCTTGAAGGAAATGAAAAGTCCTGGCGTAATCTAATGCAGGTTGCTTCATCCAATATGGAAGAACGAATTGCAGTATTGGCAGAACGAACAAACAAAGTTGACAAGCGAGTTACCATGAATAAGAATAAGAAGGGTTTTGATCACAAAATGTCGAATGCATCTCTGCAAAGTGCAATACATGATTTAGAAGTTGCAAGAGCTGCACATGCAGATGATAATTCACCTGCTGTAGAACGTGCATTGGCTAGAGTTGAGGCTTCGTTAATCAATGCTGACCCATCATCGCAAATAGAATCGGATGAGCAATTACTCCAAGACGAACTTCCCGACGGTCATATTTTACCAATTGACGATGACGAAAATGTGGATATTGTGGACTTATCAGAATCTGAGGAAGATGCTGAAGTATTGACTGAAAAAGATGTAATTATCGCTGGAATGTCGCAAATTATTGAAGAAGAATGAGTGCTTTCTCAACCAATGTGTTTGCGGGTCGCGTTGATAAGGGGGTGGCGGCTGGGCCACAATGGTTGCAATGGCTGCGAAGAAGAAGAAGTCCGATGGCAGTGGAATCCAGCAAGCTGCTGGTTTAATTCGTTATTTTGATGAAGAATCAGAACATGCTTGGAAAATTACCAAGGGTCAAGTATACTTTACTTGTATCTCAATTTCAGTATTCTTTTACCTTGTAAACCAAGGCGTTGCAGCAGCAATTTGGAATATTTTTGCTTGATTTGAATCATTGCTATTGCAATGATTTCACAAAGGCTTGATCAATACTATTTTTCCTTCCTTTGAAGCCATCGCTTGGGCTACTTGCATTGCAGTTTCCATACCTGATGTTGCACCAATCGTTTTTGGCTTACCTTCTTCGTGGATAATTAATCTATGAGTTAAGTTGTATAGAACGCCTTCTTCAATTCTTTGAAAAATCCAGTGTTCGTTTTCAATGGTTACCATTGCAGGAATATCTGAAAGTGGACCCATCGCATTACCGATTGTCACAGTCCTATTCGATAATCCTTGCAAATCTCTAAATGGTTTCCAAGTTCTTCTTCTTGCCGGTTGTTGTACTCGCCGACTTCTATCTACGCCTTCTCTAAATGCTCTAGTCATATTAGGGTCCCATCCCTTGGAGTTGGTGAACTCCGTTCACAAAGCCAATCTGTTACACTAATAAGAAGCGCGACGACGATAGAGTAGTAATTGCCGTTTATTGCAGCATAATTCTAATTTCATAGACAATTATCAACTGGTTGGATTTTGTTTTCGCGCTTGAAATAACAAAACTGAACTCATCAGAAGAGGAACTAGAGGCATTAGTAACCATGCCACTATCAATTGCATATTCAACTGATACAATATATTTGGAACGATGAGTAGAGCAAATAGTGCCACCAGAACAAAGGTGATATTCAGTTGTGTTGAATTAGTATCTTTCACGTCTTCTTCAACATACCATGGAATTACTAATGATAGCGCTAACGAAAACCAAATGGCTGGTAATAAAATCAAGACATAGGGCGAAAATGCTGCAACAAATAATGGTGAGATACTCATTACCAATCTTATCCACCACAATTCCGGCCTCGGGGTTGCATCAAAGCCCATAGTCGGGAAAAACATCGCAATCACACAAATTAATATTATAGAAAAAACTAACCAAATAGCCATCAGTACTTCACCATTACCAGAAATGCTATCCATTGATTGAGCGAATATTATGGACACTATTGCCAAAAAGAAGAATGCTGAAATTGAAGTAATTATCAGTGATTTCGTCTTACCGCCTCCTGCGCCCAATTTTGAATCCAAATATTTTGCAGGCTCTAATATTGTTGCAAAACTAATTGCCATATGTAGGAACACAGCTATGAAAATAAGTTCATAGTAATGCTCTAGATCTAACCAAAATGTTGAGTTCAAATTTTGTATTGCATCTGTTTTCGTAAAAAGAAATATTGTTATTGGGAAAATAATAGCAAGTTTGTATTTCGCCTTTGTTGCCAATTTTACAAGCCCCAAGTCATTTTCCACAATCGTACTAGCAGCAAATAATTCCGCTGCAACAATTAGAATTGTAACTGTCAATAATCCATACCAAAATGGACCAATTCCCTCAGTAGGCCACGTTGACTGTGAAGTCAATGAATCTGCATTTTGATATGCGCTATCTGGAAAAAATACTGTAAATGAAAATAATGCAACCAATGAAACAAAGCACATTACTCTATACCTAACTAACTCTTTTATGCGATTAGGGCTTTGAGAAATACTCGGTAATCTATTGACGAATAATGAAAATAATAATAATGACATTAAGACCAATTCCGGAAGACCATCTCCTCTCAAAAAGGTCATCCATGCACCGCCATTCATCGGATTCGAACCAGCATTATATTTTGCAATATCTGAATGCGATAAATCATTATTGAGAACTGCTATAATGCGGTCTAATATCATTAATGTGAGAAATAATACTGGTAAATAATTGTGAATCGTTTTCAACCATTTTCCTTTTTCAATACTCTTTTTTTCTACCGTGGCAGCCATAGGCCAAGCCATTAATGAAATGGCAAATAATGGCACAAGCCAAGGCACATCATCTCCCAACATTGTATGTGGCACAGGCATTCAGCCCTTGAGCATGGCGGAAAGTATGAGGGTCGAAGAGTGATGGCAGTGTCGATGGGGGCTGACCGTTGGCATGATGAGGAACTCCTCGATGCGGCTAAAGACTCCCCTTTAGCAGGACTTGCGAATAGTCTTGGATATGATATGGATGAATGGTTAGAGGTTGCTACAACTGCTCTACCAGAGACATTGCGAATCACTTCAAATCGTAATGATAGTGAATGGACGATTAAACAAATTCGTGACTTAGGTGCGACTCCTCTTTCATGGTTAGGTGAAAATAATGCTTTCCAAATGCCTTTTGAACGAGGTAAAGCTGCTGATAAAAAAACAAAACATATGATGACAATCTTGCATGATTCTGGTCGCATAACAAGACAAGAAGCGGCTAGTATGCTTCCAGTTGCTTTGTTACAACCACAACCTCAACAATTGATACTAGACATGTGCGCTGCTCCCGGTTCAAAGGCAACTCAAATTGCTGAAGTTATTGCTCCGAGTGGTGTTGTCGTAGCAAATGAGCCGGTTTCTGGTCGCCTCAATATGTTAGTGAGTAATCGTGGTCGACTGGCCCTGAGTAATATGCTAATTTCACAACATGATGGTCGCCATCTTGGAAGAATCCCTCCTCCGGGTTTTGATGCGATTGTTGCAGATGTTCCTTGTACAGGAAATGCGACTACGCGGAAAAACCGCAATCTATGGTGGAAATGGACGCCGAAAAATGGTAGAGCATTATTCAAATTACAAGTTGACATCGTTGCACGTGGTGCAAGTTTGTTGGTGCCTGGAGGCAAATTAATGCTTTCAACTTGTAGCATAGATCCTGTTGAAAATGAAGCGGTGGTCGCTGAATTATTACGACAACTACCCTATTTACAATTAGTTCCAATCGATGAAAAATTAGTTCCTGGATTAACTTTACAAAAGGGTTTGAAAGATTGGGACATACTAAATGAACAAGGACAAATCGTTGATTTTGACGGTACAATACCGGAATTACCTCTTCTAAAACCTGTTCATTTATCTCCGCAAAAGCGGATGAAATTGGCAGATAATACTGAACTAGAATCAGAAATCAACCTTGAGAAAGAACTTGAAATTGAATCCCTACTACCACTTTGTCGCAGATTACGACATCAGGACAACGACACAGGTGGTTTCTTTGTTGCAATGTTGATGCACAAAAAAGATGCTACTCCTCAAGGTATTGCACGAACATTCATCCACAAACGGGCATTGCCATCAGAATCTACTTGGCAACCAAAATTGTTAGATCAACCCCGCCCAGATCGCCATTCCATTTTCCCTGCATCTAAGGACATAATTGATGAAGCGGTATCAAGATACAAATTGAATGACCCAGGATGGTCATGGTGGCATAGAGGTAAGAGAACAAATATTGCTCCGAAAATGGCATTCGAAAGAATCTTCATGCAGCAATGCCCGAATAAAAAAGGAAATATTTGGCCACAGGGAACATTCCATCCGATGAAAATTATTCATGTCGGGCTACCGGTTTTTACTGAGAAAAAAGGTACGTGGCGTACTAGACAAGAAACAATACCTGCAATACAACAGCACATGGGAGATGTATTACTCAACATTTCACAGCAAACACTTAGCCGTTTGTTGAAGGGTTGGGCTCCGTTAATCGAAGAATTCACTGAAGAATTGAAACTCAAGGCACCTGAACCAGGACCACTGTTATTTGGATGTGTTATCGATGGAGTTGAACATGTTGTATCCGCATGGTCTGGTGCGAGAATCACCATGATGATAGACAATGTCGGAAAGGATATATTGCGATATAAATTGGGATTGCCTTTCATATTTGAAGACGAAGAAGAATGAGGGAGTGTTATGAAAAAAACATGTTCCAAAAATAATTCTCATCCCCTGATAATTACAATAGTAATATCCTTACTACTGTTATCTCCAGTTGTATTTTCTGCTTCTGCTCAAACAGAATCAATTGAAAGTATTTGGACTTCTAGCGCAATTCCTAATCCTATTGGCAAAGAAATTGTATTGGTTGAACAATTCATTGAAGACACACCGAATGCGGATGATAATGAGAATCTGGATATGTGGAGAGAATATAACAATCGAGATGATGTTCTCACTCTAAGTTGGTGGTTATGGTCAGATGAAACCGATTCTGATTGGCCCGATGATGATGCAAAAGCGAGAGCAGGCCAACTTGCAATGCAACAACAATCGCAAGATCAAGCACAATATGTATTGAATTCAAATGTTGAACAATACCAAGATATTGACACAGCGATTCAGCAGGCACAGAATCTATCAACTCAAGAGGTCGTTCTTGAATTATCAGGCGAAATCCTCTTGACCGTTAATCAAAAAGAGGAATATGAGATAAAAATACAAGCTGAATTAGAACCTCTAGTCAATCTGAGTGATGATACAATGTTGTACATTTTCCTTAGTGAAGACAATGCCGAAGATGTTCATGGTAGGCAAGTTAAGAATTTAATTCGCGATATGAAGCCAGAAGTTGGTTTTTCTGTTGAGTCAAATAACATCACTAATACGACATGGATAATTCCAAAAGAACATTTAATTGCTGCTGGTGTTGATTTACAAGAAAAACCATTGGGTTGGCACATCACTTTGGCATTCTTTGGCAATGTGGAAAGTGATGATGAAACAACACGCCTTCTAGCATTGTATAACTCTCCACTTCCAAATAAATGGTCAAATCCTCAATCATCGGATTTCTTGATGCCCGTAATGCTAATACTATTGACAACTATTGTCGCCAATATCGTATTTTCCAATTCCAAAACACGAGAAAAGGGGATGCCACAGATTAATGTCGGTTGGAAAAATTCCTCTACGAATTCAATTGTCGTCTCTATCAAAGCGGGGAATCAGAAGGTTTCAATCACCAATCTCGATGTTAATCCCCCTTGGAAAGGACGTGGTAAATTCAATCAATTGGAAATCAATGCAGGAAATCAATATGAATTTTCTATTTCGTTCAAACAAAGACAAGATGAGGATTTGAGTTTTTCTTTGATGATGCAAATAGAGGAGTTAGGTGGTTGGACACAACATTTGCGCCTATCAAATCCGTTGCCAATACAAGAAAAACAATTGCGAAGTGTTGAAAGCGATGGGAATTAAGCGAGGGATGTGAGCCAAATGGAATTGGATGAGACAGATAAGGCGATTATTGCTGCATTATTACAAGATGCCCGCGCTTCACAAAGAGAATTAGCAAGGACTGTTGGAGTTGCACAAGGAACTATCACAAATCGATTGAAGCGTCTGGAGAGAATCGGTGTGATAAAGGGCTATTCGGTTGTTTTAGATCCAGAGAGTGTTGGCTGGAGCATGACAATTATGGCCGGATTAAGGATAGAAAAAGGAAAGATGATTCCTGTGCAAAAAATAATCTCTTCCGACCCTAGAGTCTTCGCTGTTTACGATGTAACAGGTGATTGGGATTCAATGGTACTGGCGAGAGTGAAAAATCGTGCTGATTTGGACGACTTGACGAAGACTGTTTTTACGCTTGATGGAGTGACAAGATCATTTACCCACGTTGTTCTAAACACCGTCAAGGAAGATGGTTTGCCAAAACCTGCTACTGAATAAATTCTTCAAGACCTAATGAACTTAATGATTCAATATATTTTGTCTCTGGATTAAGTGCTTTAGAAAGTACTTTTCTTGTTTCTTGGCTTATTTTTACATCCAATGCTTGTAACTTTCCAATGAGGGTTTTTTGTAAACGGCCACCGGTTCTATCCCAGTCCATTAGCAGTTCAACCGCAGCACCTCCTTGGCTATTTCTCGTACCGTATTTCTCGAACAAAAATGTGCAAAACCGATCCAAATCCCAGCCCCTATTCAATTGTTCAATCGTACCCGAAAAACCGAGTTTCCTTAATGCGGCGGTATCCTTTTTCCCCTCTACAATGATTGGAATTCCGAGAAGATTTTCTTGGATTAATTTAGCCAAGGCCTGTCCTGCCAAATCATATCTCATTTGGACATCGTTCATTTCAATCACCTTCTTGAGATATGGCATCACTCATTCGTGCAAGTAATACATCTATTGTGATAGATTTGACGCTCACTCTTTTTGAGCGAGCGGTTTGTCCTGATACAATTTCTAAATCACTTCTAGCCAGCGATAATGTTTTTGCCAAAATATGCAATACCGCTTCATTGGCCTTACCTTTTTGTGCCTCTGCCTTAACTGCAACTGACAAT
>JABIGP010000047.1 GCA_018650105.1 Methanobacteriota archaeon | reverse complement strand
CAAAATCCAGAAGTTGAAATAAACATGTGATACATTTCTGTACCGGTGAAATCATCATTTAATCCTGCACTTATTCCATCATCATTAATTTCTGTTGCAGTGTCAAAATCTCCAGAAATATACCGAACTTGCGTAGTATCTGGGCAAAGCATTGACCACACTACATCAGTATCGAGCACATTATTGAGAATATAGGGGAATTCAAAAACCAAATAGATTGAATCAGCACCTGGGTCTGAATATTGTGATAACTCAAATCGATTAACTTGGATGATTCCATTGAGTGTTTCAGATTGGGTCATGCCATGCTCTTGAGCATTATAGAAAGTTGTTTGAACAATACCAACCATCAGTGAAGCAAGCAATGCAGATGTGACCATTATTCCAATGAAAGAGATAAGTGCTCCGATGGCTAATTCTGCAGATTCACTGCGCCTAAGCCCCTCCATAATACTACCACTTTGACTATTGTCCTAAATGCTTTTGACAAATAGTGCCTCTATTAGCGGGTTTTCAATAATTATCTATTCAAGACTGGTATGGCAACCATGTTTCACTGTTTGGATCATAATAAGATAACGTTCCATTTGCATCTCTTGACCAATTAGTACCGTTCTCTTCCCACTGTACAGGTTCTCCTGATGTAGAAAGTTCTGGCAATGATTTGTCAGAATTAGACTGAGCAAACGCTGCTTCTGAAGCAGCATCAAGTTCTGCATTAGCAACTTCAAATGGCGATTGATTTACCGGAGAATCACGTCGGAAAAACATAACAGCAGCAATTATTCCAATAATTAGAATTGTAATGATTGCATAAATCATTACATTTCCATTCTCTTCAACTACTTCTTGTTGACTTCTTAGTGGGTCATCTGGATAGGCATCCCATCGGTCAGGAACACTATCTCCATCTGTATCAGTGGTTTCATTGGCATCATTAGGGAATGCATCATCTGCATCATTGACTCCATCTCTGTCACTATCAATTTGATTCAATGCACATCCTTCATCATCCACTATCCAACCAGGAACTGTGTTTGGACAATTATCTAGATGATTTCTGATACTGTCATCATCATCATCCTTTTGTTGATCAGAGCAGCCATTGATGTCCACAGTTTCACCGCTAGCAGTATCAGGGCATTGGTCATCTGAATTCCAGATGTCATCATTATCTTCATCTTTCTGTGAATCAGCACAACCATTGATATCAGGTTGTTCACCACTTGGTGTTGCAGGGCAAATATCAGCATCATCCATTATTTGGTCGCCATCTGTATCACGTTGAGAACTTGAGCATCCATTTACGTCCACGCCTTCACCCAATGGAGTTAGTGGACATTGGTCAATATCATTGGTAAAGAGGTCATTATCATCATCTTTCTGAGAATCTGAACATCCTTCTTCATCAGCGACTTCGAGTACAGGAGTTGAGTCGCAAATATCATTGCTATCAACAATTCCATCACCGTCAGTATCTCTCTCATCACTTGCGCAGCCAAATCCATTTACACTTGCTCCTGCCGTTGTGTTTGGACATTGGTCGCGGTCATCCATTACTCCATCAGCATCAGAATCCAATTGTGATGTTGCACAACCAGCAGCATCAACGATGTCGCCAAGAGTCGTACTTGGACAATCATCGTAAGCATCCATTACGCCATCAGCATCAGAATCTTCCTGACTTGCAGCACAACCAGTAGTATCTACAGGTGAACCGGCAGGAGTATTTGGACAAGCATCCATTGCGTTGTTTATTCCATCCAAATCATCATCCTTTTGGCTCTCAGCACAACCATTTTCATCAACTACACTACCTGCTGGAGTGTCTAAGCATTGGTCTCCATTGAGTCCATTTGCATTATCACCATAGCCATCATTATCAGCATCAATCCATTGAGTGCTATCTGAAGGGAATGCATCAGCATTTGCTCCTGTAGGATTGTCTCCAAATCCATCTCCATCAGCGTCAGCCCACTGGGTGCCATCATTAGGGAATGCATCTGGGTTAGTTCCAGCTTGATTATCTCCGTAGCCGTCACCATCTGCATCACTCCATTGAGTGCTGTCTGATGGGAATCTGTCGGGGTTATTTCCAGTTTGACTATCTCCATATCCATCACCGTCGCTATCTTGCCACTGGGTGGAGTCAGTTGGGAATTCATCAGGGTCAGTTCCACTGGCGTTATCGCCATGACCATCTCCATCGATATCAGAACACTGTGACGGGTCATTAGGGAAATGATCTCCGTTAGTTCCTGCACTATTATCGCCACATCCATCACCATCACTATCTTTCCATTGAGTTGAGTCAAGTGGATATTCATCAGGATTGTTTCCTGCAGAATTATCTCCATATCCATCACCGTCTCCGTCATACCATTGAGTTGGGTCATTAGGGAATGCATCTGAATTATTTCCGCCAGCATTATCCCCATATCCATCACCATCAATATCAGACCATTGGCTTGAATCACTTGGGAATGCATCTGAATTATTTCCGTTAGGATTGTCTCCATATCCATCTCCATCAGCGTCAGACCATTGACTTGAATCAGTAGGGAATGCATCAAAACTATCATTGTGGCCATCACCATCGGTATCCTTTTGAGAACTTGCACATCCATTTTGGTCAACAATTGTTCCTATTGGAGTGTTAGGGCAATTATCCTGTTCGTTTGCAACACCATCATTATCATCATCTAGAGTGATATTGAAACAAGTTGAATCCCCGATTAATTGAACATTTACATCAGAGAATAAGTCTACAATAACACAATAATTTCCACTGCTTGTTGGAGTTGCATATGTATATAGTGGCATACTCATATTAGATGCTGTAGCAGTAAAGTTAGTCAAATTCAAAGTGGAAACAGAAGCACCACTGCTGTCAGTAATTCTGATTTGGTACTTGTAATCATCACCGGTGACTAAATCATATCCTTTGACAGATACATCATTTGTAGACGATGTACTACTTGTTGAATGGCTATCTATTAGCAGAGTTGGCAATTGTGGGGTGAAATCCTCTTCATGGAAACCAATCCATCCACCACCAGTGCTATGATTGGTCGCTGTATTATTGTAAGAGAGAATTGCAGCGAAAAAGTGGTCATTCAGTGTAGTTGGACCAGTCCAATTTAGTTGAGTTGTAGAAGAGGATGCTGTTGCATTGAAAGACATGTAATCAGTATCTATAGTAGATGCATTTAATGCAGTATACACATCCATTGAAACATTGTAACTATTCTCGAATATGATTTGGTCAACCACCAACCATTCTAGATAGTAATCTGTACCAATGGACAAATTTGTTAGTGATATTTCACCTGTTGAAGAAGAGGAAGTAGCAAGTTCCACCATTTCGATATATGTGTAATCGCTATCAGAAGCAATGTGTCCACCATTTGAATCCTTGAAGAATGAAACAATATAGTATTCAGATTCAACACTTTGAGGTTGCGATACTGATACATTGTATGTCATTGTAGTTGCTGTAGCATTAAATGAAACATTGGTAGGATTAGACCAAGAGATAGATCCATCAAGCATTACTTGTGCACTTGAATAATTATAATTGTAATTAGTACCAATGCTTAGCCCACTAAAAGTTACTGAAGCAGTTGTTAGACTCGTAGAAATAACCTCTACACTTTCCATACTCTGGCCACCACCAGGGTTATTCGTTGTAATATCAATGTCATATGTATTGGTTGCTGAACTCCAGCCATATACAGTGATATATGTGGTTTGGTTAACAGTTGCAGTGTATGACATTGCTTCATTATTTGATGTTCCAGTGGATGAAGTCAACCATCCTTGAGTCGCAGTTTCCCACTTGAAGTCAAGATCTCCAGTTGCATGAGTAAATGTAAGGTTGGAGTAATATGTGACTCCGCTGTACATTTGAATCTCAAATACATCTTCATCAGTGGAGGTGTGGATGCTCAATCCAGTACAGGAAATCGGCAGGGTAGATGCTTGGGATGCTGTTGAAAATTGGTCATTAGATTCTAAAATATCTGAAACAATCGTATTGGAACCAGCACAATTTGTTGGCACTGCTGTACCATTTCCGCCAGTTCCATTCGATGAACTAACAGTAAACTTCCAAATATCTAAACTCCAACTACCAATGCCAGAATATCTGCTAATATCTAGGTAAACCAATCCATTATGCGCAATAGTTGATCCATTTGTAGTCACTATTTCCGGATTACTTTGCCAACTGCTTGATATTAGATTTTGACTTGTGTTATCATACAGACCCAAATCAAAATCATTTACAGTAGTAGTCCCATTAGGTAGTGTAGTACTCGAATTGAATGTTAGCCTCATGGTAACGCCTTGGTTTGAACTTAAACTGACTCGCAGCCAATCGTGGTCATCGTTAATGTCCAATTCACCTGTACCAGACAAATGTCCTGAAAAAATGTAATTCACGGCATTTGTAGTATTATCTGAAGAGTCTCCACCTGAACCCATATCATTTTGATTTGGCCCTATTGCTTGAACGGGGCTTGCGATTAGTGTTAATGAACTAATCAACATCAAAAGTGCAACAATTATTGGCTTCAAGTTCGTAGGCACAACGGTAATAGAGTTATCACGCATGTACAACGCAGAGATAACCACTTTATCATAGATTGCTATTGTGTTTCAAATTGAAAATATATCAAAATTCAAATTGCAGTAGGTGCAACATGACCTTCTTTCTTATCTTCTGGAGTTCTAACTCTTGACCAAACTCCTCCCATCAATTCATCATGATGGTTTTGGCAGTAGTGGAAGCGACGGTATGCCTCTCTAAATGAATAGGCCTTTTTTCCGGTGGCAACTAGGTAACCTTCCGGTGAAAGACGGGAAACAATAACTCCCTCATCTCCACAACCGGGTAAATCACAGACTGCTGCCTCCGCCATAGTATGGTGTGAACACAGGATGCACATTAACTATCGCACTAACGGCTATAACTACACCAAGATTTCCACTGCAATTAAGAGATTGATAAATGATATTGAATTATTCAGAATCTTCTTCTGTGGCCACAGGTTCAATCACTAGAAGAGGGATATTCGCTTCAATCGCTTCTCCTTCAGAAATATTTACCGAAATAACAGTTCCAGAGACAGGTGCTTGGACTTCATTTTGCATCTTCATCGCTTCTAAAATCAATACAACCTGCCCTTCAGTAACTTCGTCACCTTGTTTAACTTCAACAGTAACAATTTTTCCAGGGATACTTGAAGTAACGGTTCCGGATTTTTTCTTTTTACCACCTGCGCTACGTTTTTTCTTAATTACTGGTGCAGCATCAGGGATTTGAATTTCAAATGTTTTGCCCTCAACAGTTGCAGAAAAACTAGTCCCCTCACCTTCGATAACAACTTCAAATTCAGTTCCATCAACGATGACCTTTCTTGTTTCAGACATAATGTCACTTCCATGGCGAGCGACTAGCTCTGTGATTGATCAATGAGGATTTTCCAGAAAACATTCTCCTATGGTCTTGTGACCAAGCCATGCCAGATTTTCTGGCAATTTGTGCAGGATCTTCTCCTTGGGATTGGAGCATGGCTAATACGCCGGCAATCGCTGCCATTCTGAGTGTTTGTTCATTGTCCTTGCCCATTATCACCCCTCCTCAAAGTGGAATATTCCCATGCTTTCTTGCTGGCCTTAATTCTTCTTTATCCATCAGCATTTCCAAAGAACGAATCAACTTACTTCTCGTTTCGTTTGGCTCTATTACATCATCCAGATAACCCAGTGCTGCTGCCTTGTATGGGTTGGCAAACTTTTCATTGAAATCTTCAGTTAACCTTGTTCGTTCTTCTTGTGAATTACGGGAGTTAGATATGCGGCGGCGATGAATGATTTCGACCGCACCATCAGCGCCCATTACTGCAAGTTCTGCATTCGGCCATGCAATATTGTAGTCGCCGCGAATATGCTTGCTTGACATAACGTCGTATGCGCCACCATATGCCTTCCTCATAATTACTGTCAACAATGGGACCGTTGCTTCAGCATAAGCGTACAATAATTTTGCACCATGGCGAATAATGCCACCCCATTCTTGACTTGTTCCAGGCAAGAATCCAGGGACATCTTCTAATGTTAGAATTGGAATATTGAATGAGTCGCAGAATCGTACAAATCTTGCAGCTTTATCGCTCGCATCAATGTCCAAGCATCCTGCGAGGAATTTTGGCTGATTGGCAACAACCCCAATGGTATTGCCTCCTAAATGACCAAAACCAATTACGATATTTTTCGCCCAATCTGCCTGAACTTCCAAGAAAGCACCGTCATCAAGAATTTCATTGATTACATCAACTACATCGTATGGTTTGTTAGCTTCTTCAGGAATAATGGTATCAAGTTTTTCGCATTTTCTATCTTTGGGATCTGATGTTTTCTTCATCGGAGGTTTTTCTAGATTATTTTGTGGGAAAAAATCAGTTAATTCTCTTGCGAGGTGAATTGCCTCCTCGTCACTTGTAGCAGTAAAGTGAGATACACCTGATTTACTACCATGAGTCATTGCTCCACCGAGGTCTTCAAAAGTTACTTCTTCATTTGTCACCGTCTTGATTACTTCTGGTCCTGTGATGAACATATGTGCGGTTTGGTCAACCATTATCACAAAGTCGGTAATGGCGGGAGAATATACTGCGCCTCCAGCACAGGGACCCATTATTACTGAGATTTGCGGGATTACACCAGATGACCTCACATTGCGGAAGAAAATTTCTGCATAACTTCCAAGACTTGCAACGCCTTCTTGGATTCTAGCCCCACCCGAATCATTCATTCCAATAACAGGTCTACCAGTTTTCAGTGCCATGTCCAGAACTTTACAGATTTTCAGGCCATGCATTTCTCCTAGTGACCCTCCGTAAACAGTGAAATCTTGAGCAAAAGCGAATACTTCACGCCCATTTATTGTTCCATGGCCAGTGACTACTCCGTCACCTGGAATAATGTTCTTCTCCATCCCAAAGTCTTTGCAACGATGCTCAACAAGAGCATCCATTTCTTGGAATGAACCATCATCAAGAAGCAATTCCATTCTCTCTCGAGCAGTCATTTTTCCACGATTATGTTGTGAATCAACACGTGCTTGGCCACCACCTGCTTCACTTCTTGCCTTACGGTTTCGTAGGTCCTTGAGTCTTTCCTCGGTGGATGACATAGGCTTCGCCAAATATCTCTAAGAAAACTCCCTCCTTATGCGTTGCTACCAAATATTAGCATAATATGCATTGAATGGGCCCAATCACAGGTTTATTATTAACACTATAAATCCCATT
>JABIGP010000048.1 GCA_018650105.1 Methanobacteriota archaeon | reverse complement strand
TGCCGTCGTAATCGCCAGCACCCGACATGATGTAAGCAGGCCCTATAAGATCGGCAAATCCCAAGATTACCAAACTTAACATTAGGAGCAAAGAGCCCAATTTTAGATGATGTAAACTTGTCTTCGGCTTGTATCGCTGTGCGATATCGCCTTTAGAATCGTCTCCCATGATACTTGTAAAAACTTATTTCGGTTAAACTATGTCATGGGCAAATGCAATAATACAATATTTGGTATTTTACGAAGGTTTTGCAAGGGCCCTCATGCTGATCCAAGTCTGGTAATTAGAATAAATTAAATCATTTAGTAGTCACATGTTCTGTTTATCAAAACTTGCCTACCCCTGCAATGTTTCTATTCTATGTGTAATCGAACATCTCAGTCTTAGATGTACCATTGTGTTTTAGGTAAGAGGTTGGACGCTCGGCCATGCTGGTAAGTTTCTCAAGAGTCTTTCTTGAGCACAATTATGGCCGGGGGCATTCGATATGAGTGGCTTTGATGAACTTGGTCTATCCAAGAAATTACTTAGCGCAGTCGAAGAAGAGGGTTATACAAATCCTACTCCTGTTCAAGAGCAATCGATTCCACCGTTATTGGCTGGAAGAGATGTACTTGGAGTTGCTCAAACAGGAACTGGTAAAACCGCAGCATTTGCTTTACCAGTATTGCAGATAATGAGTCGGTCAAGACCCCAGGGAAAACGCATGATTCGCGCGTTGGTATTATCGCCAACAAGGGAGTTAGCTGCCCAAATAAATGAACGCTTTTCCGCTTATGGGGAGAATCTAGATTTGCGACACCGTGTCATTTTTGGCGGGGTAAGTCAGAAACCCCAAGTTCGAGATTTACAAAGGGGATTGGATATTCTAATCGCAACACCTGGAAGATTACTTGATTTAATCAATCAGAGATATATCGATATTAGTAAAGTAGAATTTTTCGTTCTTGATGAAGCGGATAGAATGCTAGATATGGGATTTATTCGCGATATCGAGAAGGTTCTAAAATTACTTCCTAACAGGCGTCAGAATTTGTTATTCAGTGCAACTATGCCAGCATCTATCGCTAAACTAGCAGGCTCTTTTCTAAAGAACGCGGTTATGGTGGATGTTAGTCCAAAAGAGGTCACAGTAGACCGAATTGCACAAAAAATAATGTTTATTCGTAAGGCGGATAAAAGAAGATTGTTGGTAAATATAATCAAAGACGAGAAGGTACGAAGAGGGATTGTATTTACTAGAACCAAGCATGGTGCAAATCGCCTAGTTAAGCAATTAGATCAGAGCGGAATTGACGCTGCTGCAATACATGGAAACAAAAGTCAAGGTGCCAGAACCAAAGCCCTCAAAGGATTCAAGGATGGCGATATTCCGATATTGGTTGCAACAGATATTGCAAGTCGCGGAATAGATGTAGATGGTATCACTCATGTTTTCAATTATGATTTACCAAACGAGCCTGAAAGTTATGTGCACCGCATAGGTAGAACTGCCAGAGCAGGTAAATCTGGTATTGCATACGGGTTTTGTGATGACTCGGAATCCGGATTCTTAGTTGGAATTCAAAAACTAATCGGCATGGAAATTCCTGTAGATGAGACCCATCAATTCCATTTTGCTGGAGCAATTCCAAAACCAGGGCAACGCCCAGGTACAATCAAATCTTTGAAGGGCTCCAATAAACCAAATCGAAATCAATCCAACAGACAAGGAAATCGTAATCCTAGAAGGAACACATCTGGTAACAACCGCGGCCAATCTAATTCGTCAGGAAATAATCGTGGACAATCCAATCGGTCTTCACGAAATAATAATTCCAGAAGAGACCACAGATAGTCATTCTAATTGGTGGAGTCTTTCGATTGCTAGAACACTTCTCTGCTAAAATAATGTAGTGGCAAAGACTATATTTAAATCGGGATGTCATGGAATATGAACAAATTTGTAGCAACCATCTTCACATTTATTTTGTTAACACAAATCGCCTCCTTTTCATTCGATGAAATCCGTCCTGAAATAGACAGAGAAGAATCGCTTCAAGGCGATGAAAATTGGGAAGTATCCGGGCGCAATAATACCTCATGCGGTACTGACCCTACTATGACTGATTTGTGGGCTTCAACCGACTCATCAACTTGGGGAACTTGGACGAATGCTGTGTATGGTTACTATGACGTAAATTGCACTATTCCTGGGAAAAGCTACACGCTAGAGGCTACTATTTACGAGAGTACAGGCGTTTACCAAAGTTACTCTTTTTGGAATTGGACTGAAACTAATGACCACGAGTACATGAGTGAGGCTTGGAGTAATTTGTCTGCAGGCAGTTATTGTGTAAATGCAACACTATGGGATGTAAGTGGCAGCGCTTCTAATTATGTTGATTCTGACTATCCCTGTTTCACATTAAGCAGTAATAATACTGGTGGAAACAATACAGGTGGAAACAACACCGGTGGTAACAATACTGGTGGTAACAATACTGGTGGTAACAATAGTAGTGCAATGGAACAGATATATCTTCGTTATACCTATCCCGCCACGAATTATACAACAAATGATAATCTCTATTTCTATTGGGTAGCTGAAGATTTGGTGACCAACATATCGTACAATGCTACATTCGATGTTTATGCATACAATGTAACTACCAATACTACCTATGTAATCTGGGATGATTATACTGTATTTGATTCTAATCACACAAATTGGAACCCAGCGTGGAACGGTAGCGGCCCATCTTTTGGCGATTCGCTTTGGCAAATTCCTAATGGAACACTTCCAACAGGTTGCTACTATGCATCTATTAATTTGTATGATAATGATGATGGCATGTATTTTGATAATGATGGATTCGATCTAGATGTCGGTGTGGATTGTAGTAATACTGGCGGAAACAATACAGGTGGCAACAACACAGGTGGCAATAATACAGGCGGCAACAACACAGGTGGCAATAATACAGGCGGCAACAATACCAGTAACAACACATGTGGTAATTACTCAGCTTTGCCAATTCATGATTCTACAATTTCAGCAAATTCTGATTATTATATTTATGATCTTTCAGATACTTTCTATGGTACATTAATTGCGACTTGTCCAATGGATGACGGTAGATATATGGAGGTAGATTATTGGATTACTGTAAATGATTACGGACTCCAAACCTCTACACAAAACATAGGATGGGACTCCTATTCTTCAGCAACTGAAACATTCACTATTGTTGATTCTTCAATCTCCAATTATGGAGAAGGAAGTTATACTCTCCACGCTGAATATTACACTTGGTCAAATAGCCAAACTTTGATATTTTTGGATTCGGACAGTTCTGATTTCTACATAATTGACAATAGTACAAATACAGGAAATGATTGTACTAATTCTACTCAAACAATCGATGGGTGGTTATCCTTTGTAGGGATTGATCCTGTGTATGACATAAACTCTCCATTCGGTGGTGAAATGCACACTTGCTGGTCCCCTGGGCAAGAGTCTATGTCTCTAACTGCTTGGCTGAATAGTTCAACTGGATCTGTGATGGATGTCCAAGCATATAGTGGTTCAAACTGGTGGACAACACAGTCGGGAGCCCAACCTCTAACAGCAATAGATGGAAATTGGATGTTCCCAATTCATCAATCAGGTAGTATCTTTGCGGTGGATTATGCTCCACTAAACATCCCAGTGGGAGATTATTGCTTTGAAGGTCTATTGAAGGTCTATGATGGAAATACATTTGTTCATGTCGATCATCAAACAGCATGTTTCACAGTTGTTGATTCAAGCGTTGGCCCTGGTCCTTGCGTTGGGGGCAATGATACTTATCCAACTGGTTTAGAATGGATAACTGTTAATCCAGTTTCTACAATGTCTAGTGGTGTCGTCGGCTTAGGAGACCCTGTTGCTAATCATTTCGAAATTGGTGGTTTGAGCAATGCGGGCGATTGTAATGCCACATACAAATTTGCATTCAATCTAGTGAGATTATCAGGTGGAACTGGAGGCAGTGGTGTAGATTATGCATATCCCTCAGATACATCGATGAGCGCTACAGGAATTTGTGTTGGCACAACAACTTGCCAATTTGATATTGTCAAGTATCCATCGGTAGGGTGTTACACAGTCCATGCTTCATTGTACAGTTATCCTGCTAATCAGCTATTGACCAATGATCAGTGGGAATGGTGGCAAGTTGGTAATTCGTCATGTGGCTCAACAAATACACCACCCGAAGTAACTTCAGTGGTTATTTCCCCATCTTCTCCATTAGATACCGATATTCTAGTATGTTCATACGTGTTTTCGGATGTAGATAATGACCCTGACAATTCACTAATTGCTTGGACAGTAAATGGCGTAGCAGCGCCTTCAACTAGCGCAATCTTGGATTCTGGATATTCAGATGGTGATTTCGTTACTTGTGCTGTATTAGCACATGATGGTACAGACAATGGAAACATCGGCACATCTACGGTTCTTGTTGATTCGAATACCTCAGGAGGATCATCTGGTGGCCTTCCTTCGATAGGCGTAATTGGAACTCTTGCAGCAATCGCAGTCAGTTTCGTTGCAGTAATTCGCCGTGAAAAAGAAGAGTGAGCAACTCACTCTGATTGACGCAGCCTTTCGATTGCAAGAGCACTGACT
>JABIGP010000049.1 GCA_018650105.1 Methanobacteriota archaeon | reverse complement strand
CTCAATCTAGTGATTGACATGGCATTATTATTGACGATTAGCACGGTCGGAGTTTCATCTCCATCTGACTCGGTCACATACGCCATATTACTCACGCTACCATTCTTGCACATCAATCATGCGATGAAAATTACTCATTCCTCTTCTTCTTGCGACCCTGACAAATCTTCCACCGGACCTTTTTGTGGATTGGCAAAGGTATCTCGAATTGCATCGGATTGATTTTGCTCTTGTTGTCTTTTTCTGTGAATTGCTGGTGCTTTCATAAATTGTAGTTGTAATTCTGAAACCACTCCATTCAATAATGAAGTTTCAATATCTTGCAAATTTCCTTTGGTTTTATTCTGTAACATGCGAAGTAAATCGATCGCTTCTTTGGCCTCGGCCATGTTGTAGTGAACATTTCCTTCTGTATCTGGTAATTGTCCCATTTGCAATAATGCAGAGCGTTGGAATAGATGCACTAATTGG
Source organism: Methanobacteriota archaeon (assembly GCA_018650105.1). Taxonomy (GTDB): domain Archaea; phylum Thermoplasmatota; class Poseidoniia; order Poseidoniales; family Poseidoniaceae; genus MGIIa-L1. Next base: position 5,889 of record JABIGP010000049.1, on the reverse strand, counting down.
AAAAATCGAGCCGTTTCATCGTCGTGAAATATCTCCGCCATGATTACTCCTTTGCATAGGAGGTTTTTGTCCTCATCGCTTTTTAGGACCTGATTATTCATTCGAATAATTGGTCTAGAAGCCATGTTGGTTCAAATTGTAAAAGGTCATCATAGCCTTGTCCAACCCCTGCGAAAACAATTGGTCTTCCCGTTGCAAAGGCGATGGAAAGTCCTGCTCCCCCTTTGGCATCTGTATCCATTTTTGTTAATACTGCGCCATCGAATTTCATTATTTCTTGGAACATTCTGGCCTGGTCTACTGCGTCATTACCCGCCAATGCATCGCCCACGAACAAGGTAAGATGTGGATTTGCAATTCTTCTGACCTTGTTCAATTCCTTCATTAGATTAGTTTTATTTTGCATTCGGCCAGCGGTATCGACCAATACTACGTCGATGTTTTTTGCCTTTGCCGAATCAATTGCATCTCTTACAACTGCTGCTGCATCTCCGCCGCGTTGACTTGAGATACAGCGAATTCCGAGATTCTCGCAATGCGATTCTAATTGTTGTATTGCACCTGCTCGGAAGGTATCTCCCGCTGCAGCAATAACCGACAAGCCGCGCGATTGTAGTCTATGGGCAATCTTTGCTGCGGTGGTTGTTTTTCCTGTTCCATTTACACCCACCATCATTACAACAACAGGTAAGTCTCCCTTGTCAACAAAGGATTGTACTGATGCATCAAAATCCCAATAGCCTGCAGAAAGTAGGTTTTGCAGCGCGCGTTTGAGAGATGCTTCGAGGACTTTGGAGAGGTCTGCTCCCTTGCGTAATCTCGCCCCTACCAAGGTATTACGTAATGCATCGATTACCGCGGAAACTGCATCTGATGAAATATCTGATTCCAGTAAGACCCATTCTAATTCTTCGAGAAGTGTGTCAAGGCCTTCTCCTGCTTTGATCACTCTGCCACCTTGTTCAACAACACCGCCACCAAGGTCAACTTTGACTTTGCTGCCGACTTCTGTCTCGATTGTTGCTGATTTTGAGGACCCTTTTGGTGCAGATTCAACGCTGACCAGTTTTCTTCCTGTTGTCGTTCGCATCATCGCCAAATCAACACGTGACCCTTTTGGTCGCGCCTGCTCTACTGCGCCTCGCTTTTTGAGTTCCTTTTGGCGCATTTTTTCGGCTTTTTGAGCGTCCTTTTTTTGTCGCTCGAGTAATTTCTTTTGTGCTCTGGTTAATTCAACTGGGAGTGCGATCTCTTCTTCTTCATCGAAATCGTCCCAGTCGTCATCTTCACTGTCACTTTGTTGACTGGTTTCTTCTTCAAACTCGTCGATATCGTCCCAATCATCGTCGTCTGAAATTTCTTCTTCGACTTCTTCTATTTGTGGAGTAGGGGGTGCTGGCTGTTGTGCATCCTGTAGGGCTTTTTGGGCTTCTTCACTTTGCTCATCGGCAGATAGTGCATCGGCATCGGTGACTTCTGCTACTTTTCTAAATCTGTCAAATAATCCCATAAAAGCACCTCAATCATCTAATGTTAATTCATTGCCAAACATTCCACTGCGGCGCTTTCCAGGTCGGCGCGCTTTTGCTGGTTGGGTTTGTTGTTCGGATTCTATTGCTACTTCTTCTTGGGCTTGAGAAGGTGAAAGTGATAACTTATTCTGATTGGATTCTGATTTTATGGCCATGGCCATTTGATTGAATTGTTCTGCCGATTCGCCAATTTTTGTTTCCAGTGCTTGGGCTTGGGTTTGTAATTGGTCGCGTAGTACAGAGATGTCTTCCTTGCGTTTTTGGGTGATTTTCACCGCCTCACTCCAAGGTTTTTCGCCAAAGATTCCGCTACCTAAATCGATCATAACTAGGCCTTCTTGTGTGCCTTGATGTTTGTACGGTATTGTGACTCCTGAGCCAATTGATAGAAAGGCACTGGCGCTTCCTTTAGCTGCAACTGTGATTAATTCATTGAGTGTGGCTAAGGTAATATCGTGTTCAACGAGAACCTCTTCAACCTTAGCAAGTTGCTTTTCCACTTCATCAAAACTTGCCTTAGTAACCTCGACAATGCGGGCTAAATTTTGCAGTTCTTCCCTTGTGGCCATGTTCGCTCATCCCCTCGTATATCGTCGAGGTTGAAAAACCGGCGCCGCCGGTCAACCTCACTCTTCTTCTGCTGCGATTGCTCCACCAGCCGCTGCGATTTGCTCACGGAAGTGGTTTAGAACTCGTGGTTCCTTGGAAATTCTTGGATCAATTTCTGCAACCGATTCAATAGCAATTGAACGGCGGTTTGTCTTGTGACGAGAACCCATGATTGAATACGCGCGGTGTTCAGCATCTGCTGCATCACTCGCTGGTATGTCAATAGAGAATCCTTGGCGCATACGTCCGAAAGGGCAGATTCCTGAAACTCGGTAAGCCTTCATCAAATGGGGCGACTTGCAAACCCGTCTTAAGCGCTATGGCGCGGCTAATCGGTTGCAAAGAGGGGTTGGATTGACAAGGTTTGAGGTATTGAGAGGGTTTATGCGGCCAGTATTTTTGTTAGTGCTGGTTCTGCTGATGCCCCTTACTACCGCATTTCTAATAACGGAAAATGGGCAGCAGTCCAACGATGTGTTTGGAGAAGAGGTTGAAATCACTCTCAGTGATGGCTATTGGAGTCAAGCAAATTGGAATCTGTTAAAAGAAGATGGCTTTTTCCCATTGAGAGTAATTTCTCCTTCAACGATATTGGCTTGGCGCGTTACAGAAAATATTGAATTGGAATTACCGGTTGAAATTAATGATTCACAACCAGCACAGTACAAAGCGGGATTGGTTGGTTTACAACCTTCTGAAGGAGTTATGCTTCGTATAATATTGGAGCCGAGATTGCCCGAATCTTCAGCATCGCAGATATCTCAGCAATTAGCACTTCTTTCAATTGATTTCTCTATTCAAACATCACTTCTATCAAGCCCAATCCCTCAAAGCATGATAGTACAATGGAATCATGATAACCCTGAATTATTCTCCCAATTACTAGATGTGGAGGGATTGCTTTGGGTTGAGCCAGTGCTTGAAACGACGGCGCGCAACACACAGTCTGCATCAATTCACCAATATGGTGGGCTTGCAAAAAATCCTGCTTGGGATTTGGGTTTGAATGCGAGTGGCGTCGTTGTTGCAATGGCTGACTCTGGAATAGATGCAGACCATTCTTGTTTTAGAAATGCTACAGCTGCATCACAATTTGGAGCAAATGGGAGTGATGCTGAAGGTCCTGCGGGAACCTCACATCGCAAACTGCTATTGCTCAATGAGACTATTGATTCGGGAGATACTCAGGGACATTCCGACTACCGACATGGCACTCATGTCGCTGGTACATTGTCTTGTTTTGATGTCTATGATTACCGAAATAACACCATCCCAAATAGCGGCTCATCGCTTGCCCACGGTAGTACTCTTCTCTTCCAAGACATTGTTTCGAGTGAGGGGTGGGTTGTTCCTGATGTTGATTTATTATTGTTTGAAGCGGCGATGAATGGCGCGATAATACATTCAGATTCATGGGGAGATAATTCTGCCCAATACACCGCTCGCTCTGCTGATTTTGATGCATGGAGTAGAGAGTTTCCTTGGTCGCTTGCCTTCGTTGCACCTGGCAATAATGGTGGAGAAATCCTAGAACCTGCTAATGCAAGAAATGTTGCTGCGATTGGTGCTTCGATAAAGAACGGTCAATCACAACGTTGGGCAGCGAGTGCGCATGGACCTTTGCAAGCAGATACTACGGGTATTTTTGTACTCGCAACCGGATCGTCTGTTCTGTCGGCAAAGGCAGATGGAATTGACGGTTCTTACAACGATGATTTACGGCTATCGAGTGGTACGAGTATGGCCACACCAATGGCTGCGAGTAATGCTGCAATAATACAACAGTTGGTCGAACAGGGTTGGGTTCGTGGTTCGCATGAAAATACTCACATTATTCCTGTTGCTGAATTGAGACCATCATGGGCTGATGGTTCACTCAATACTCAATCCAATTTGACATTGGGTGATGGTTTCACTCCTTCGGGTCCGATGTTGCGGGCATTGTTAGCGCTTGCCAGCACCCCTTTGTCCGAGCAGGAGAGAAATGGTGGAAACGGGGGCCAAGATTTGAGAAATCCATATGATGGATTTGGACGCCTGAACATATCTCAAATAATTGATTTTGAACAATTAGAAAATATGATTTCTCAGGGCGATACCTCACCGGCTAATGATATTTGGATTCACGATTCATATCGCTTACAACAACAGCAACCTAAGCAATTATTGATGCTGAGAAATGGAACTCTCAGCCCATTGGAGAATTTAGCAAACAATCCATGGAATGGAAGTGGCGCGGTCGGCCCATTCCTTTCAAGTGGAGAAATCTGGAATCAACAACTTGCAATACAAGAAAATCAGTCACTGGATGTTGTAATGGCATTTCCGTCTTCACCCGAACCATACTTGGTCGATGATCTTCTATTGGTTGTACGACTATCAAACGGGCAGGTCGGAATTTCTGGCAAAACAAATTCCGATGGAGGAAATACATTATTTTTTGAAAGTGCTGTTAATTATTCCAATATGAATTCATTTCCATCCAGTAATGAAACTACCCTGAAAATTCATTTGGATGCTGAAGACCTCGATGGGATTGATTGGATTGAAGTTGAAGTTCGAGCTCGTTTTGTCTCGCCGGGTAATTCACCTGGAAGCGTGGGTGTTGATGGTGATAAAAATGGATTTTCAATTGCTGTCAAGGGCGTGGTAAGAGATTCTCCTAGGTGGCTAGATGATGATGGGGATGGTGTTGTGAATGAAGTAGATTTGTGCCCCATTGAAAATGCCAGTGGATACGATATGAATTTCGATGGGTGCCTTGATGATTTAGACGGCGATAACATCACTGACAACCTTGACCTATGTAATGGTGAAAATGCTAGTGGATATGATATGAATTTAGATGGTTGTCTTGACGATTCGGATGGCGATTCAGTGACCGATGATATTGACCAATGTACTACAATAATGGCGAGTAGCGTTTGGCCTGTGATGCAAAATGGTTGTAGGCCAATAGATGAACTCCCCCAGATTACCATTATTTCTGAATTAGAAAATGGTAGTGTTTGGGAGGATGTAATGATGGTTCGTTGGGTGGTGGAAGACCTTGACGACGATCCAATTGAAACCGGAGTTAAACTAATGATTTTACAAAATGATTCTGAAACAAATTATTCGGAATTGTTGCGGTGCAATCCAACACTAATGGCCAATCATTCCAATGATTATTTTTGTATATGGGTAATTCCAAACAATCTTCCTTCATACGATATTAATGAAAGACCATTACGTCTTGAGTTCTTTGCCTATAGTTCAAACCAATCGCCTGCGGCGAATAATGAGTTAGTCATTATTACAAGTAGCAACACTTTCACCTCTTCGTGGAGTAACGATTCATTGGAAGGTTCTGATTCCAATTCAGGCGCATTAAGCGCTGAAGAAATTTCAAAACAAAAGAAAATTTTGACAGGAGCAATTATTGGCTTAATTACAAGTTTAATTTGTGGTGCGATTGTTGTGAAAAAATATCTTGAGCGGTTTTCTAGAGACGGTTTTTCCGATTCCGATATAGGAGATTTAGTCGCGAATGGTGATGGGGGTGGCTAGATTTTCACTTTTCGCCTTGCTGCGAGCCTTTTATCATCTTTGAATGCTATTCTTTCTCCTTTAAAGTGAAGGTGAACCTTGAAGGGTAGTGGCATCCTCGGCGGTCTGTCCGCAACGCGGAAGGTGAAGAAATATGGGAGAAAGACTCTACGTAGGAATCGATTTGGGTACATACCAATCAACAATTGCATCAAGTGCT
>JABIGP010000187.1 GCA_018650105.1 Methanobacteriota archaeon | reverse complement strand
TTCTAGCAACAGATTTGGCCAGCAAAGTAGATGATCCAGCATTCGACAATTCAGCGATGGATGGATTTGCAATGCGCTTTGAAGACACAATAACACCTCCAACAACCCTCAAAATTACAGGGTTATCCCAAGCGGGAATGGATGTTGAAAAATCAAATGTTGAATCTGGATGTGCTTATCGAATAATGACGGGTGCTCCAATGCCCAATGGTGCAGATTCAATATTACAAATTGAATTATGTGATGTGGACGAACAACAACAAACCGTAACATTACAAGAACAATCTAAGAAACACTTCATTCGTAAGAAAGCCGAAAACTTGCAAAAAGGACAAACAGCACTTGCAAAAGGCTCCTTATTAACGCCGAGTAAAATCGGATTATGTGCAACGATGGGTTATGGAGAAATACCAGTTGTCAGTAAAGCAAAGGTGGCGATTATTTCGACTGGCGACGAACTAATTCCTCCTGGCCAAGAACTTCAACCAGGCCAATTATACGAATCTAATTCATATGGAATTGCAGGACTTGTAAAATGGTTAGGTCATCAAGCAAAACGTTTCAGCGCCGTTTCTGATACAATTGATGAATTAAGAGATGCACTTGACCAAGCTGCCCAAAACTGCGATGTTATTCTGACATCCGGAGGAGTCAGCATGGGAGATTACGACTTAGTCCGTAAAATAATGCAAGAAGAAGGCGACCTCAAATTTTGGCGAGTCAAATTAAGACCGGGCTCGCCACCATTATTTGGAATGTGGAAAGGAACGCCAATTTTTGGATTACCGGGCAATCCAGTTAGTAGCCACGTTGTTTTCAGAATGATAGTTGCGCCTTGGCTGCGACATTCAACTTCAGCGAACGGGCCCATTGAAACTCCAGTGAGAGTAAAATTAGCCGACAAAGTCAAATCAACAGAAGATTGCATAACTTTGAGAAGAATCCAAATTCATAACACCGACCAAGGATTAGTAGGTACACAACCACGCCACCAAGGCTCAGGGAATCTAGAAAGTTTGGCAAGTGCCGATGCTTTAACATTGCTTCAGCCAGGTCAAATCGGTGAAGTTGGCGAGTGGATTGACGCTTTGATATTGTGAGGTGAAATTGTGCAATATACAAGTGAAGAAGAAGGGAATTTATTGACCACTCTTGTCAAATTATTTCCCAATTCTAGCAAAGCGACACTGCGAAAAATGCTAACCAGCGGCAGAGTAATCGTCGATGACAAGGTTTGCTACCGCGCAAAACACGAAATCACTATCGGCACCAACATTGAAATTTTGGACAAAGCCAAAGCCAGTGAAGAATCACCATCTCCTAAGGCTCAGTACAGTGGGCCAAAACTCGACATCATCTACGAAGACGATGCAATATTGGTACTGATCAAACCTGAAGGAATGCTTTCAATTGCAACCGATAAACTCGAGAAAGACACCCTCCATTCTCGTTGTGTTGATTATGTTCAATTCAGTGATGAAAGGAACTGGTGCCATATCGTTCACCGCTTGGATAGAGATACTTCGGGAGTGATAGTATTTGCAAAAAATAAACAATATAAAGAACATCTACAATCGCAATTTGCTGAACGCAGCGTCCATCGTACCTATCACGCATTGGTAGAGGGCAGGCCGGAGAAAGATTCTGGAACAGTTTCTGCATGGTTAGTAGAGGACAAACACCTACACGTCAGAAAGGTAAGTTCAACTTTCCAAGGCGCAAAGAAAGCCATTACTCATTGGAATATTGAAGACAGCGATCGACACGTTTCACTAATCCACATCAGTATCGAAACAGGAAGAAGGCACCAGATTAGAATGGCGATGAAAGATTTGGGCTGTCCAGTGGTTGGCGACAAATTACACGAATCAAGCGCCGACCCATTAAATCGAGTTTGTCTACACGCAACAGCACTAGAATTCCTTCACCCCAAAAACGACGACCCTGTTCGTTTTGAAGCCAAAATACCCTTCACCAGTTCAAAATCCAAACGATGAGCAAAACACTCCTTTTGGGGAGGACTTCTTGAACCCTTGACGCGCCCAGTTAATTGGTGAGCCAATGAGCAATCACGGCGATGCAGGATGGATTGAGGTTAAGGGGGCTAGAACCCACAACCTTCAGGACATTGATGTAAAATTGCCAAAGGGGCAATTCGTAGTAATCTCAGGAGTATCGGGTTCGGGCAAATCTAGTTTGGCCTTTGATACATTATATGCAGAAGGGCAACGCCGTTATGTAGAGAGTTTATCTTCATACGCAAGACAGTTTATCGGACAAATGAAAAAGGCTGACTGCGATTCAATTGAAGGGCTTTCACCGGCCATTTCAATCGACCAAAAACAAGGCAGTCACAACCCCCGTTCAACAGTTGCAACCGTCACAGAAATCCAGGATTATTTACGATTATTATGGGCTAGAATCGGCAAGCCACATTGCCCACAATGCGGCCGCGAAGTTGCTAGACGCACAGTCCAAGAAATAGTAGACGACATAATGTGGAATATGGAAGCTCATGCGGTTGCAGTTTGGAGCCCAATCGTACGCTCAAGAAAAGGAACACATAGTGATTTATTCCGCCAGTTAGTAGAACAAGGATATCTCAATGGCAGAGTCAATGGCCATGAAGTGGAATTTGAATCTCCTCCACAATTAGACAAGAATTTCCGCCACGACATCGATGTCCGAATAGACCGAGTGACCTGTACAAAAGATCGCCGGCAACGCCTAACAGAAGCGGTTGAAGCAGCGATAAAATTGGGTGGGGGAACTACTGCAATTGAAAGCCTGAGAGCGCCATCCAAATCAGCAACTCTGAGTGAAGGCAGTCGTTCACGTTTTACAAAACAAGGCGACACAATCGCATGGTCAGAAGATTTCGCTTGCCCAGACCATGGTGCCTTCATGCCAGAATTATCTCCACGAGTATTCTCTTTCAACTCACCACTTGGCGCATGCGGCTCATGCCAAGGACTAGGGGTGCAACGCCAATTCAATCAAGAATTAATTATCGACAAACAGGCCAGCGTTTCCAAAGGTTGTATTATTCCATGGCGCCAATCTATGTCCCCTTCATGGTATCGAAAATTAATGGAAAACACCTGCCACCATTATGGTATTTCAACCTCCGCGCCATTTGAATTACTAAGCGATGACGAAAAAGACATCCTCTTACATGGCTCAGGCTCAACGATAATTCATTACAAATTTACTAGCGAATCCGGTTCACAATATAATTACAGTAAACCTTGGGAAGGGGTAATTCCACGCTTACAAAAAACATACACTGAAACAACATCCGAAAGAACACGTTCACGCTTGATTTCGTGCATGACCGACCTTGATTGTTCAGAATGTAATGGTGAAAAACTCAACGCAGCAGCCCGATTTGTAACAGTCGGAGGAATACGCCTACCAGAGGTCAGTAGTTGTTCAGTACACGACGCATTATCGGTTGTGAAATCTTGGCAACCAGATGGTGAAGGAGCGCCCGAAACTTTTGCCGATATGTTGGAAATCCTTGATGAAAGAAGTCTTTACATCGGCAAAGATATTTTGATAGAAATTGAATCAAGGTTGGGATTCCTTGACAGTGTTGGATTAGACTATCTCACTTTGGACAGAAGAGCAAACACCCTTTCGGGTGGAGAAAGCCAAAGAATCCGTCTTGCAACCCAAATAGGATCAAGATTAACCGGCGTAATGTATGTTCTTGACGAGCCATCAATAGGATTACACCAACGCGATAATGAACGATTGTTGGAAACTTTACGCGACCTTAGCGACTTAGGAAACACACTTCTGGTGGTAGAGCATGACGAAGAAACAATCCGCCAAGCCGACTGGTTGTGCGACTTAGGCCCAGGTGCAGGATTGGAAGGGGGGCGAATAGTTGCTAATGGCCCACCACAAGAGGTGATGAATAACGAAGAGTCCATTACAGGAGCCTACCTTACTGGAAAACGATCGATTCCTATTCCTGAAAAGCGAAAAAAACCAACCAATAAAAAACTCGTAATCAAAGGAGCCAGCCACAACAACCTCCAATCGATTGATGCCCAATTCCCTCTAGGTTGTTTAACTGCAGTAACAGGGGTTTCAGGTTCAGGAAAGTCATCATTAGTTTCTGGAATATTAGCTCCAGCACTGAAGAGAGAATTACACAAAGCAGACGCATTAATCGGCGGACATAACCGGATTGAAGGAATGGAGTATGTTGATAAAGCGATAATTATCAATCAAGCACCTATTGGCAGAACACCCCGCTCAAACCCAGCGACTTATACCAAAGTTTTCGACGAAATTCGCAGCCTATTTTCAAAGACAACACTCGCCAAAGAACGCGGTTATACTCCAGGGACATTCTCTTTCAACGTCAAAGGGGGCCGCTGCGAATCATGCCGCGGTGGAGGGGCAATAAAATTGGAAATGAATTTCTTACCCGATGTGTGGATGACTTGCGATATCTGTGAAGGCAAGCGATATACTCGCGAATGTTTGGAGGTTACGTGGAAGGGGAAAACCATTCATGATGTTCTCAAAATGCCCGTCGGTCAAGCGGTTAAATTCTTTGAACATCACAAAAAAATTCATCGTACATTAGAGACTCTTAGCACAGTTGGTCTTGATTATATTCGTTTAGGACAGCCAGCCACAACCCTTTCTGGTGGAGAGGCGCAAAGAGTAAAACTTGCGAGTGAGTTGAGAAGAACACCGAATAAACACACAGTTTACATTTTGGATGAGCCAACAACTGGCTTAGCATTTTCAGATGTTCAAAAATTAATTGAAGTATTAATTGAACTCAGAGACAAAGGTCATACCATCATCGTAATTGAGCATCACTTGGATGTGGTGAAGTCAAGTGACTGGGTTATTGATTTGGGACCAGAAGGTGGCGAGCGAGGTGGTCAACTGGTTGCAAAAGGCACACCGGAAGACATTGCAGCCTGTAAAGACAGTTTTACTGGCCAGTTTTTAGCAACAATGTTGCAATGAAACCTTCCGTATTGTTCAAAGAGCGTAGGCGATGGCCTGCAAACGCCCCCCATAGGGGGGCGGTGTATTGCCATGGTCGTAACACGAGTTGAAGTCACACCAAAACAAGGCGAAGGAATGCGTGATGTACGTGGCGATTCAGTCCGACGACAGTTACTTTCAGACCATGACATTAACGCATCCGATGTTCGGAGTATTGTGGGTTTTCTAATCCAATCAGAAATATCTGGGGAAGAAATAGCTCAGCGTGCAGATGACTTGTTTACAGACCCGATCATCGAAATCGGTTCAACCAACCAATTGGCTATTTCCAACTCAGAAATATTCACAGAGACGCCAGATTGTGTAATTACAATCGGATTCAAACCAGGTGTAACAGATAATCCAGGAAAGGCCGCATTAGATGGTTTTCAGACAATTTTTCCTCAAGCAACCAATGCTGAGATTTCAACATATATCACCTACGCATTTTACGGCCTACCATCGGATTGCGATAGTCAATGGTTAGCAGGAACAATCCACAACGGATTAATTCAACGAGCGATCATTTCCGACTCAAACGCTTGTCAAAACGGTCAATGGGCAGAGATTGAATTCCCTCAAAGGCCACCACAAGTTTTCACCACCCCTGACAACATCAATCTTGAAATTAGCGACGAAGCTTTGGAAGAACTTTCTTACAAAGGATTACTCGCTTTGAATTTAGAAGAGATGCAGACTATCCAAGGACACTACAGAGACGAAACAACCCGTAACCTAAGAGCGGCGGCCGGGATATCACCAGATGCACCGACAGATGTTGAATTGGAATGTTTAGCGCAAACTTGGTCTGAACACTGTAAGCACAAAATATTCGCATCAAAAATCCATCACATAGACACCGAGACGGGTGAAGACAGCATCATTGACTCCATCTTCAAGACACACATAATGAATCCAACACACGACATGCAAGGCGAAGTTGATTGGTTACTTTCTGTATTTCACGACAACTCTGGAGTAATTGCATGGGATGACGAATGGTCGATATGTATGAAAGCAGAGACACACAATTCCCCAAGCGCATTAGACCCGTATGGTGGAGCGATGACCGGAATTGTAGGAGTTAATCGTGACATACTTGGCACAGGATTAGGTGCAAGACCAATAGCTAATACCGACGTATTCTGTTTTGGCCCACCTAATTGGGAAGGCGACCTACCGGACAATCTATTCCACCCCTCTAGAGTATTGCGCGGAGTACACGCCGGAGTTAGAGTAGGAGGAAATGAATCTGGAATACCAACAGTAAACGGAGCCATTGTTTTCGACGACAGATACATTGGAAAGCCGTTGGTTTATTGTGGAACGATTGGAATCATGCCACGCCGTCTTGCAGACGGTAGAGAATCGCATATCAAAACCCCCGAAGCAGGCGACATAGTCTACATGGTCGGTGGGAGAGTTGGTTATGATGGAATACATGGGGCAACATTTTCCTCACTTGAACTGACAGAAGAGTCGCCCTCTTCTGCAGTACAAATTGGCGACCCAATAACTCAGAAGAAAATGGTTGACATGATTCTTGAAGCGCGTGATACCGGATTGATCACCTGTATCACCGATAATGGAGCAGGCGGCCTCTCATCATCAATTGGCGAGATGGCCGAATATACCAATGGTTGCGAAATTGATTTGGCAAAGGTGCCTTTGAAGCAAGCAGGTCTTTCCGCATGGGAAATCTTGGTTTCAGAAAGCCAAGAGCGAATGACGGTTGCAGTTAAGGCCGAAGATTGTGCGGCATTTGATGCATTAGCAGCACTACATGAAGTTGAAGCAACAGCGGTTGCAACATTTACCTCAACAGGTTATTTCCATGTCAAGTATGAGGACATGACCGTTGCCTATCTACCAATAGAATTCCTTCACGACGGAGTGCCACAATTACAACTTGAATCAGAATGGAAGACCCCACAAATCAAGCCATTCGCACCTCCAACACAAAGCGATCACAACGACCTACTGTTACGAATGTTAGCAAGACCAAACATCACTAGCAAGGAAACATGGGTGCGCCAATACGACCACGAAGTCATTGCACAGACCGTAGTAAAACCGTTCGTTGGTGTTGAAAGAGATGGACCGGGTGATGCTGGACTGATAGCACCAATACATGGAAATCCTCACGGAATTGTAGTCTCTTGTGGTATTGCACCAAGATATTCAGATATCGATGCAGGTGCAATGGCCGCCGCCGCTATTGACGAAGCAGTTCGTAATGCAGTATGTGTGGGAGTTGATGTTGACAAAATAGCAGGACTTGACAATTTCTGTTGGCCAGACCCAATTGAATCAGTAAAAACCCCCGATGGCAAATTCAAACTTGCACAACTAGTTCGCGCAAATCGCGAATTAGAGAGAGTTTGCCGCGCTTACAGATTACCTTGTGTAAGTGGAAAAGACTCCATGAAGAATGATTACGGTAGTGGAGAGGGCAAAATCTCCATTCCACCAACTCTCTTATTCTCATTATTCGGCGACCAACCAGATGTTAGATTCACTGCTACGAGCGACCTCAAAGGCGCCGGAGAGCGCCTTTACTTGGTTGGAAGTAGTAAGCAAGAACTAGGCGCAAGCGAAATCGCCTACATGCTTTCAGAAAGTGGAGAAGCAGAAGGAATCGGTGGCGAAGTACCACAACTAGCGAACCCAGAATCACAACTCAACACATATCGCGCCCTGTCAAAAACAATTCAATCCGGATTAGTTCGTACTGCACATGACTGTAGCGAAGGAGGGATTGCAGTAGCGGTTGCTGAGATGTGTATTGGCGGTCGTTGTGGCGCTAATATTGACCTTGACGGAACCGGAAGCGGAGATGTTTGGGGCAGAATGTGGGGCGAATCATTAGGCAGAATTGTCGTTGGAGTATCGGCTGGAAATGAAGCTGACTTTGTAGAAGCAATGGCCGGACATTCAATTACCCTATTGGGAATCTCAACCGTAGGAGATACCCTCATTGTCAGTGATGGATATGATGAATTGGTTGAATTAGATGTTGATTCTTTAGTAACTGCTTGGCAAGGAACTCTTGACCTTACAGGAGGTGTTGCTTGATGGTAGATATGCCGAAAGTTGCAGTATTGTTTGGTTTTGGAATTAACTGTGACCACGAGACCAAAGCGGTATTCGACCTCGTAGGAGGGCAAGCAACCCGAGTCCACGTCAACCATTTCATAAATGGAAATCGTTCACTGGAAGAATTTCAAATTCTTGCAGTCCCGGGTGGTTTTTCCTTTGGAGACCACTTGGGCAGTGGTAGATTGCTTGGAAATAGAATGCGCTTTGCACTCCGAGAACAACTCCATGCATTCGTCGCAGCAGGAAAGCCGATAATTGGCATTTGTAATGGATTCCAAGTGCTGGTCAAAACAGGATTATTGCCAGGCCCAGCAGCAGGAGAAGACATACTCCCGGACTTTGTCCAAAGAGCAAGTTTAACCCTCAATGATTCAGGTCGCTATGAAGACCGTTGGGTTACATTAGAATTTGATTCTAATAGCCCATGTATTTGGACTAAAGGAATAACTAGAATTGATTGCCCAGTTCGACATGGTGAAGGAAAATTCGTATTGCCGAGCACAACAGATTTTGATATGCTTGCAGCCAACAACCAACTTACAGTGAGATACGTAGACCCTGCAACAGAAAAAGGTAAGGGGATTACCGATGAACTGTTACCATTCCCGCTATCTCCTAATGGTAGTATGAGAAATATTGCAGGAGTATGTGATGCAACAGGGTTGGTATTCGGATTGATGCCTCATCCTGAAGCAATTTATGCAAAATGGTTGCACCCAGATCACACAAGAAATACAGCACCAGGTCCAGAATTAACCGATGCTTTGGGTGAATGGGAAGGCGAGGGATTGCAGATATTCCGCAATGCAGTAGATTATGCAAAAGCGAATCTTTGAAACCACAATCTCAAAATTAAGCCAAAAGGTCAATTGAAAGCCTGAGCAGACGGGACCCTCTGCTTAGGTCATATGATTCATCAAACAATTGAATATGGGTTTTGAAAATGATAATGTTAATTTCTTCACTCTTCTTCATCAAGGAGAAATCGGCGGTCGCTTTCTCGTTGTCTTTCTTCTTTCTCTGCTTTTATTTTTCGGACTTCAGAATCAGATTGAACTTCATGAATCACTTCAACAAGGAACCGTTTTGACTGTTCAATACCCAATGTTATCGGTAATTTCCAGTTCTTAATGGCGTATATTAGCCCCTTTTCCGTTATCAAAGTCACATAGTGAACATTGATATTCATGAATGGGGCAAATGGGAAAATTATTGCAATAAGGAACAGCAAGGTTCCACATGACCAAGTAAAACCCACCCCTAGATAGCCATCAAGGTATAGCCCGAAAGTACCAATAATCACAATCCATATGAACGCAGAACACAAACCGACAAAGGTGCCAATTATCCGCCTCGTGAAGCCCTTTTTCCAAGGAGAATGCCCGAGGCACGCGATTAGCGCAACTGCTGACACAACAACTAGGGCACTAGGTTCACTTTCCATCAGTTCTGCATACAGTTTATTCAGGCCCATGTTTGACCCACACAGTTCAATGACTTAGAATGAGTGTCCTAAGTGAAAGAATCCACTCTGCTTCACTACCCTTCTATAACAAACTCGCACACTTTGAAAATTACTCAAAGAATGGGAATGATTTGATGTATTAGGTGGGTGTGAGAAGGCCATGAGCAAAGTAGCCATGAAGAAGTTCCTCAATGATATGACGGGTCGAGTAGTCATCGTATTTGTCGGAATAGCCATTCGTGTAAATGCAAGCGTTATGTCTTCTTTTACTAACGATTACAAAATAGAAAATATGATTGAAACTAATATGGAATTAATCGGTTTGATAATTTCAACAATGGCATTTTTGAATATCTTTGTTCATTACGCATTAGCGCATATGGAAGAAGAAGAAGAAGAATTGAAAATCTAATTGGTGCCAAAAACACATTCATCAAATCATTGTTTGATTCATTGATTTATACAGTGAAGCAGAGGGTTTATGGTCAAACCCTTTGATTCAATATACAGTAATTAAAGGCTTAGCAGTGGGTCTTTTCATACGCTACCCATGTACACGTATGCGAGCATAAGGGGGGCCCT
>JABIGP010000050.1 GCA_018650105.1 Methanobacteriota archaeon | reverse complement strand
AGAATATCTTTACCCAACTCGGTTTGTAATCCGTCTTCAAGCCATGTAGGAATTGCCAAACCATGAGGTATCGCCTCTTTGGTTATCATTTCCTTTGCATGTCCCGACATTGTTAGCACCCTAGACTGTGTGAACTAATGTCAACTGTTATTGAAGGCTTGCACAATTATCCGCTAATCATCCAATCTTTGTGGCATTTTCATTTTGCATTCTGTAAACAAATTGACGTTACTAATTCGATCTGATTCAATATAGAACAACTGCCAAAAATGGCTAATTTGGAAGGTCTTGATGATTCATGTTTCCTTTCTTTATATAGGGTGGAGGAATTAATAGAAATGTGAATAAGAAACATTCTTGTTTTGCTATTATACGACATCTTATGCGAAAGTTTAAAATAGTAGTGTCGTCATAGTAGGTATGTTGCCGGTTTTTAGGGGCTATTTAGGGGGTTTTTGCCCCTCCGCCACTAAGCGCCTGACAACAAAGGGATCGTGCGAGCCCTAATTAAGATTGCACCATGAAAAGGAGTGAAATAAACATGAATAACAAAAAAGAAGAAACTGAAGAGAAGTGTGACGAATGTGGTTCAACTGAGTTTGACACAAATTATGAACGTGCAGAGAAAGAATGCTTGGATTGCGGTCTGACAATTGACTACCAGGAGTTCGGCGCAAACGATGATACTCGCCAATTTGGTGAAAATGCAACCACTACTGGAGTCAGAACATTTGGTGTGACCGACAAGAACAACGCTCTTGGTAGCGCTGCAATGTCAAAGAAAGATATCAGAAAATTGCCAGCCAGCCAGAGAAGGGCCTTCTACACAATCAGACTAATGGAACGTGGTACTGTACGTGATAGACACCCTTTCTTTGGCTTAGTAATGAGGGAATTAGATGGTTTTTATGGCCGCAATACTGCTGAGAGGTTGGAGTTTTTGGCTCGTATGTCTTGTCTACCTCTTACTAAGGAACAAGAAAAGATACGTGATGGCTTGAAGAGTTGTGACCAAAAGAGGTTGGCAATGCCCAAGCAGAGTATTTGTCGTCTAAAGGCTGAATTGAAGGGTGGCTCAGAAAGTGAGCGCGCCAAGATTATAGCGATTGCGCTAGCTGAACTTGGTGGAGATTTGCAGATTACTAGCAAGATTGACCGTCGCTTCGACCTGATGAGATATGGACTAACTGACAAACAGATTTTGTCAGCCAAGATGATTATCATGAAGCATTACAAAGGTCGTATTGGTCTGCTTGGTGAACCTGCTCCGCGTAGAATTCATCCAAGTGAATTGCGTTGTGATGATGCTGACCAAGTAATCGCTCACCTTGACGAAGTTCTATCCTCTTCATTAAGTGATACAGACTTAGATACGATTCACAGAAATGCTGCCCACAGATTGGACCTTCTTGGCGAGCCTGGAGACATGAAGAATTCTCCTTTAACTGTAAATACCAACATTCGTATGGTCATTGCATGTACATATTATGCCACACTGCAATCCCTTGGTCTTGCTGATGGTTTGTTGAATCGTGTTGCTACTACTTGTCGCCTTACCGGCAGTGGAGTTTCTTCACGCCTAGAACAATTCCGTGATGAAGATGTTACTGGTAAATTATTTGTCGATGGTGCCTTTGAAGATTTCAGTATATTGTGAAGTGGTAAATAATCCACAATCACATCAATTGATATTGAAGCACCGAATGGCTTTGAGTAATGCGCATCACTTCCTGTCTTGTATCATTAATGCTGCTTTCAGTAATTATCCCCTTCAATGCTGATGCTGCGCCGGCCGAATCATTGGTCGTTGGAGCGGTGTTTGGCGGCCAGTGGGTTGATGCAAACAATAGTACGGTTCAGAATAGTCAATTAGCAGATTTACCAGCAATCGTTGAAGATTATACTGCTACTTGGTGTACTAATTGTGTGGATGTTGAACACGCGCTTGATGATGTTGCCTCACAGATTCCAATCAATCAATATAATTTTCATCGCTCAATTGGTGAAACTCAAGACCCCTTTGGCACAGATGCATTGGATCACCGGTGGGAGTCTCGATATGGGCAAAGAGCACCTCCTACAGTGATATTTAACGGAAGTCAAAAACAGGTGGGCAGTGTTTCCAACGGAGATACTTTGCAAGATGATTATACTGCATTAGCGCAACTTGACCTATCTCTTGGACAGGGTAGTTCCAGTTTTACCTGGACTGCTACCGGGCAAGGAAGTGGTTCTGTTTCGTGGAACCTTTCTATTGACGATTCGCAATTCGGCGAGAGTGTCATTTCTGTAAATCTGTGGATAGTTGAAGCTTCTGCTCATTTTGAAGAAGGCACTAATGGATTAGAGGATTACCCGCACATTGTGCGTGAAATCCAATCACTAGGAAATTCAACTAGCGGTACTGCGCAAATTTCCCTACCTGATGCATTTGACGGAAATGACTTGTCAGTCCATTTGATTTACCAAATCATCAACCCTATTGTTGAAGACGAGGGGAGTGAAAATGAACCCCAAGTAATAGAAGAGAAAGGCATGCCAGCAATATCACTTATTGCAACCCTTGCACTATTTGCAGCAGCTACACTAACGAAGTCTACTAATAGATTCAAGTGAGAATGTCAATCATTGCATCATCGCGTAGATCTTCTTCCAATTCCCAGGCAAATTCCGTTACCTCTTGTGGAGCTTCT
>JABIGP010000120.1 GCA_018650105.1 Methanobacteriota archaeon | reverse complement strand
TGAAGTAATTAGCCAAACATTACCAATTATTATTGGATTAATTCTTATTTATTTTAGAAAAGGCATCAATAATTCTCGCTTCATCGACATCGTTAATATGTAAATGGCATACTATTCTTACTTTATTTGCGCTTATATCAAATAAATCAATTCCATGTTTTTGTAAGTCTTCCATTACCTCTGAAGCAGGATTATTGCATTTTACATAAACCATGTTGGTTTGAACTGTGTCCAAATCCACTGAGAAATTATCCATTGAGTTAACGGCCATTGCAATACGTATTGCTCTAGCATGGTCTTCTTCCATTCGCTGAATATTGTTGTCAAGGGCGAATAAACAGGCTTGTGCCAATATTCCAGCTTGCCTCCAACCGCCACCGAACATTTTTCTCCAACGATGAGCGCTAGCAATGAACTCTGAACTACCCACTAATACAGAACCGACTGGTGCCCCCATGCCTTTTGAAAAACAAATTGAAACGGAATCATAATCTCTAGTCATGCGTTTTGCATCAACACCTGTTTTGACAATCGCATTAAAAATTCTAGCCCCATCAATGTGTGCCTTACATCCATTTTGATGAGCAATAGATGCGATTTCATCCAGTGTTTGTTGAGGATAACAAGTGCCCCCACCTAAGTTAGACGTATTCTCTACACAAACTAATGAGCCATTCGGATAATGCCCTTGACTCCCTTCTGATTTTCTTATAGCCAATGCAACATCTTTAGGGTTCATTATTCCGTTTTTGCCCTCGACTAAAGCGATGCTAACTCCGCATAATGCAGCATATCCTCCGCCTTCATATTTGTAAATATGAGCCGTTTTATCGCAGACGATTTCGTCGCCCGGCACGGTATGTGCTTTGATGGCAATTGCGTTGGACATTGTTCCTGATGCGACAAATAATGCAGCTTCTTTACCGAATAATTTAGCAACTCTATTTTGTAATTCAATGACCGTTAAATCGTCACCTAATACATCATCACCAACACTTGCACTCTCCATTACCGCCCGCATCTCTGCTGTTGGTTGAGTTACTGTGTCTGAACGTATGTCGACTCGGTCACTCGGATGGTCGCGCATGTGCCCTCCTGTTCGGCAACACACTTCAAACGGGTGGTGACGCCAATCATTTTGAAAATTGCATGCAAGGATTGAAATAGACTCGTGATAATTTGTTATCATGTGTGATTTATTCGCAATGAGTTGTAACGATGAAGATAGAGCGACGAGAAGTTTACCAATTTTCTCGCAATATGCTAGTTCAAATCCTGATGGTTGGGGTGTTGGGTGGTTTGAAGGAAACAAGGCAGTGGTGCATCGAGCACCATGTAGGGCGGATTGGGATGAGAAATTCTACGATAGTATAGATGAAGCTCGCAGTCACAATCTAATCGCTCACATCCGCTATGCCACACACGGTGAGGCGGATGAGTGTAATTGTCATCCTTTCACCCGCCACTACAATGGAAGAGATTGGATGATGGCGCACAATGGCTGGGTTACTGGCGCTGGAGGTCATCCGGATGCTGAAGGAGATACTGATTCGGAAACCATTTTTCATGAAATAATGGATAAGGTCGGTGAATATCAAAACACAGGAACCTTTAGAGGAAAATATCAAGCCTTGAAAAAAGGGATCAAAAATGTCTTTGAATCTCATCATGGTACTATTAACTTAAATCTGTTAATCAGTGATGGAAATATGTTGTATGCTTTCAACCATTATAGTAGAAAACCAATGTACATGCTTAGACGTTCAAAATCGTATGGTGGAGCAATTCTAATTTCAACCAAGCAGTTAACCGATGAGAATTGGGAAGTAATTCCTAAAAATAGGCTTCTCTGCATCAATAATGGTGAAATTGAAATATTGTCCAGCCCATTGGTGTTCTGATGTTAAAGTAGTTTGAGATTTTCAGTAATTTTCTCAACCAACTCATCTTGGCAAGGACCTATTGCTAATACCGTCAGAGAACCTGAGGGAATTTGTGTATGGCCTGCATCATGTATTTTTGAGGTTAGCAATCCTGCCTCTTTTGCTTGCTTTTCCAAAGCGAGTAAATGGTCTGCATCATCGCCTTTTAGACATATTTTCTTTTGCCCTGATGATAACCATGCTTGAAGTGCTAAGGGTGATTTTTCTCCAGCCTTCAAGGTTGCTTGAACAGATGCATGACCTGCTTGTGCAGCAATTTTCCCTTTGCCCATTTTTAATCCATTATTGATAATAAGAACCAATTTTACAGGGCCTGAAGGAGATTCTCCATTATGTGATGGAGCGGTCATCTTGTGAATAATTGAGCGTATTCCCACTTCATCCCCTCAAGTCAAGGCAGGGCTTAACCCTCAATAAGGCTTCAACTGTGAAGTAAGTGCATCGATAGATCTTCTAGGAGCTGGGCCAATACCAAGAACAGTTATCGTACCAGGTTCAACTTCCGTATGGCCTGCATCTTTGACAAGATATGTTACCAAACCGGCTGCTTGTGCTTGTCCAGCCAGCCGTTGCAAACTTTGTAAATCATCAACTTTGAGACATATTTTTCTAGCCCCGCCATTAAGCCACCTTTCCATTAATCTTGAATTGGTCTTTCGTGAAGCCATAGTGCATGAAACTGCAGCATGAGAGCATTGGACTGCCATTTTCCCTGCTGATAACCTGAGGTCTTTTCGAACTATCAAAGCCATTGAAGGTGAATCATCGCTTATTGACATACCCTTCCAACCTAACTAACTCATGCGTGGCAAATTATTGATTCCTCTGACATCAATTCAACTTCTTCAACGACTATTTCTTCTGCTACTACATCTGCAAACCAAGTTCCGAACCAAACTGCAAAGGTTAGATTGCCCAGTGCGTGTAGTAAATCATAAGGAATACCATGAGCAAGATATGTTAGGAAAGAAACGATACTGGTTGAACTATCAATGATAGAGAATGATACGATCAAATCAAAGACAAAGGCAGAAGCAATTGCTGCAACAAATAGACGGTTGCGTTGTAATTCCCCATTAGCAATAATTGCAAATTTTGAACCGATTACTGCAACGCTTGCCCAACCAATCGCTTGGAAGATTGTCCACCATCCATTGCCGATAATAGCATTGGAAATCATCGCTACCAGTATTGCGAAAGCGGCTCCACGACGTGCGCCTAATTGTGCACCAATAATCAAAGCAGCAACTGTTACCGGCTGGATATTTGGTAAAGGTTGCATTAATACTCTCGCTGCTGATACTGCCAATACTAACGTAAGTAGCAACAATGTATCTCCAAGACTCTTCTTAGATGGAGTGGCCAATAACCAAAATGCTGCCACTAACAATCCAATATCCAAAACAAGACTGGTCATTGGTGAAAGTACTGGACCGTGTGTGCCAAGTGCTTGGAACATAATGCAAGCCAAGAGTTGCACCCCCTTGAGGCTTGCGCGGAAATTAACCGAGATGTTGCAGTATTATGCAGGTATCCAATGGACGATTGTGCTTTCTTCAATCGCTACATTATCTGCCGAAAATGAACCTCTAGAACCATTGACGAAAAACTCCCATCCTTGACCTTGATGTCCGTCAAACGAAGTGACATAGGTGCCGATATCGGATTGCTGTGAAGTGATTGAGATATTGAGGTCAATGGCTACTTGGTTTGTTAATTGTAACACATTATCAAAACCTGAATAGCCTCCCATCATTTGCTTTTGGCCATCTATTTCGATAATAATTATCTGAGTTCCTTGCCATTGTTCGGGCCAACTTTGATTCCATTCACCCTCAACCCCATCTATTGAATCTTCAATTCCAATATCTGCTGAAATATCATCTACTTTGTTTGACCACTGTGTTGACAGAGTTGGTATTGCAATAATCGCTACTAGCAAAATAAGTAATATTGAAAATTTCTTGCCTTGTTCGGGCTTTCCTGCCATGAATAACATAGCACAAAAACTACTGAAAATAACTACTAATAGAATTTGATTATTGTTATTGTTCTCGTCATTGGCTGTAGTATTTTCATCTAAATCTTCAATGGGTTGTGTGTCATTCAATCCCCGCCAATATACAACCATTCTACTAGCGTCATTTGCTAAGACTAACCAATCTGAGTCTCCTTCAGAATATACTGCAGGTGCTGCAGTTGTATATGTTGAAAATCCTGGCTGAAATCCTCTAACATGTTCAAGTAAACCATTTTCGACCAAAGTAAAACCTTTCCAGCCACCCTGTGCTGTGTTGAGTGGAACCATGAATTGACCATCTAGGCCCATTGCCATCTCACCATTGGTAGTGAAAGTAAGTGATGACAATGCACTACAATTGTTGGAACAATCAAAAGAACGTAATTCAGATGAATCTCCAGTCACCAAATATTGACCAATCATTATTGGCATCGCTGGGGAAGAGCCTGAAGAATATGTATTGATTATTGAATAATTTTCATCCAATAGAGCGATTGTGCTCTGCCCGTCTCCTTGTGCATGAATCACAATCCCTGCATCAGTGATGAGAGGTGGATGTCTAATCTTGCCGATAGCAAGTGGGTATGAAGTTAGATTTCCTTCGCGCGACAAGTGCCACAATGTTCCATTTTCATCTCCTGCAAGATAGCCAGTTTCTGTAATAGTAACTCCATTTCTCCAACCCAAATCAGTGGTGGCATTTTGAATTAAAGATCCATCTGCAAGACATAGACTAACGATTCCGGTTCTCGTTGTTACCACTAATTTATCCTCATCTTGGGCCGAAGACCCGGTTATTCCCCACACATCCACTTCACTTTGATATTGCCACTTTCTCAATCCTGTCAATGGCTCAACCGATTCGATTAATCCATCTGACCATGCGATGATTAACTGCTTGGACCAATTTCCACAGAATCCTTGTCCTGCTTCTATTATTTTCAAGGGTGACATATCATGCTGAGTTGCGTTTTGATTGGTATGATTCCACAACTCTTTGCCGTTTAATTCGTATGCAAATACTTGAGGTCTTTCTTGTCCAACCCACATCCCACTAGTTCTAACGAATAATGTTGCATTATCGATTAGTGGTGCAGTGGTGACATATCCGCCGTTGAATTGTTTAGCCCATTGGGCTTCAAATCCGTAAATTTGGTCATCTTCGCTTGGATTTGAAATTGCGCTCACTGAACCTGTATTGATAATTAGAAAAGTCGCACATAGAATGAGCAATTTTTGTAGGCGATTCATGGCCATCACTCTGTCACTTTTTGAATCGCTTCTCGTAATAATGCGCTAACTTGTTTTCCATCTGCTCCAGCAGCAGCTTGCATTACCACTCCCATCAATGGTCCCATCGCACCCATTCCTCTCTCCTTGATGAAGTCAATTCTTTCAGCGACAATATTGTCGACAATAGATGTCAAATCTGCGACATCTGCTGGCTTATATCCATTCTTTTCTGCATATTCAGCAATCTCTGCAAGAGTTGGATTTGACCCTGATAGTGCTGCAACGATTTCATTCATAGATTCTCGCGACAGGTGTCCGGATTCTTTGGCACGTAGTACGTTGGCCAACAAGCTTGGATTTGCTGTATCGTTTTCCAAAATTAATGTCGCTAATCCTTTGTGTGGTAAATCATCAATATTGTTCACGAAAATATCATCAAGTTCTCTTGCTAATATTTGTCCTGCTTGGTCTTGTGATATGTTA
>JABIGP010000097.1 GCA_018650105.1 Methanobacteriota archaeon | reverse complement strand
TGAAGAGGCTGTTGAAGAAGCACCTGCTGAAGAGGCTGTTGAAGAAGCACCTGCTGAAGAAGCACCTGCTGAAGATGGTGCAAAATCGTGTGCTATTTGCTCAACCGAGAATGCTTCTGATGCTGCAACATGCTCTGCATGTGGATTTACATTCTGATACTCATCAAGTATTAGTGAATCAACAATGACTCTCAAAGTCTATTTCTATAGATTTCACAGCGGCAATTGCCACTGAGGCCAATTTGTATTATTTGATGAAGAACTGACCATCACGATAACTTGACGGCCAATTGAGGAAAGTACATCTGTCAATGGCCGAGCGGTACTTGGAGGAATTACTCCATCCCTCAAATCAACGATTAACCAAGCGTCAGGATATTGTTCACACCATGCAATTAATTCTGCTTCAATACCTTGAGGTGGAACTCCTTGACGGACACTTGCAAGAAACTCCCAACCTTGTATAGTACGTCTTTTAGAATCGGTCCAAATGAATATTCTAGGACTATTAGGGAGTTTGTTAAGTTGTTCAATCAACTCTAATTCTGTAGCGCATACCGGCTGGTTTGGCATAGGCATAGGTAGAGGATGGTGCCATAATTCATCAACATTCAATGGTTCTGTTCGGCGCATACCATACCCTCGTATCATTACCTCCAACTCCACACCCATAAAAGCCCTATTACAATCTGTATATGCGAAAAGTTGGCTGATGCCAATCATCCTCTTTCTCGCTGAAATAGGGCATAAGTAATGCTAACCTTCATGCCCCTTATGCTACGCCCACCAATTATGTCAGGTAATTCTGGACCCCCGCCACCTTCACCACCAGGTGGATCAATGGGGATGATGTTAGTCATTATGATCCTAATGACCATGCTAATATTAAATCCAGGAATAAGAACTTCTCTCGGTGATATTGCTGACCCGATTCTTGCACCAATATTGCCAGAGCAATCATATTTCGTTCTAACCGTACTAATCCTCGGTACATTTTCTATGACAATAAATACCGTTCTTCGAAATTTCTTCATGGACCCTATGGCTCAAGCACATATCGGTCACCGCCAAGGACAAGTTCGCAAAATGATGAATGATGCAAGAATGTCACGTGACCCAATATTACAGGAAAAATCAACAATTTTGCAGCAACAAATGATGCCTGAACAAATGAAAATACAAATGGGTGCTATGAAACCGATGATGTTTACAATGG
Organism: Methanobacteriota archaeon; assembly: GCA_018650105.1. Taxonomy (GTDB): domain Archaea; phylum Thermoplasmatota; class Poseidoniia; order Poseidoniales; family Poseidoniaceae; genus MGIIa-L1. Next base: position 6,729 of record JABIGP010000097.1, on the reverse strand, counting down.
TGTTCATCATCGGTATTTTTGCTTGGCTCACTTCTTCTGTGGAACAATTTAGAGTAGACTATGTTTCTCTCCCATGGGCCCCTGAATGGAAATTATTGACTGACAAATTCCTCTTTTTCCCTGCATGGATTTGTACATATATTTGCATGAGTGCACCTTTTGGAAGAATTGTTGACAGGCATATCAAATTATTCAGATATAGAAATCATCCACTCGTTTCTGCTGGAGAGAATATTAAGGAACCACTATTGCACTTAGTCGCTACAAAGCCAAGCGAAAAATCATCTCAAGCAAGGAAGAGACAACAACGCTCCCAGCGCAGAAGTGGTCCAAAGAAGCAAAATTCTGCTTCAGCAAATGCCTCAACTAAAAATAATCAGAGTTCAAAAGATACAGTGGGCAAGAACATTGAATGCCCTGATTGTGGAAGTGAATCCTTCACAAACGAGGGTCCGAGAACAAAAAGATGTACTGTATGCCTGACTGAGTGGGTGTAGGTAATGGTGAAAATCACCGTATCCGGACATCCAGGTAGCGGTACTAGCACCCTTGTTAACAAACTAGTAGAATCTATGAATTGGACATCACTAAACGGTGGCGATATTTTTCGTTCAGAAGCAAAGAAACGCTCAATGACACTGTCTGACTTTGGTGAATTATGCAAAAATGATTTACAGGTCGATAGAGAACTTGATGATTTACTGAAAGAAAAAATGTCTGGTGCTGATTCTGTTGACATTATTGAATCAAGGTTGGCAGGTTGGTGGGCACACCTATTGAATCTTGATTGCGTTCGCCTTTGGATTGATGTCAGTGATGAAGTTAGAGCCCAAAGAGTGGTTGCAAGAGAAGGTGGAACTATATCTCAAGCACTAGAGGCAAATGCCAAACGTTCTGCCATAGATGCTTCTCGGTTTAATGAATTATACAACATTTTACCTCAAGACCCTGAGGCATACACCCATGTAGTGGATGCCAGTGAGATGAGCATTGACGAAGTGCTATCTTGTGTCGTCAATATTTTGGAGGAGTTCAAATGAATAGAATAATGCTTGATTCCGAAGCAAAAACCGATGCTGCATTCGGAAAAATTCCGGATGCTCGTTCAGTTGAGGAAAGACTCAACTCTGGATTTATCCTACTCGACAAACCTGCAGGACCTTCCTCACATCAAGTTGCTTCATGGGCAAGAGATATGTTCGGATTAGAAAGATTAGGGCACGGTGGTACATTGGATCCATTCGCTACTGGTGTCTTGCCATTGATGGCAGGGAAATCAATGAAACTAACTAAGAAAATTCTTACTCATAATAAGACATACATCTGCGTATTCCGCTTCGCCTCACAACCAGATAGCGACAAATTGAATGAAGTAATGAAAAATTTGACTGGAAAGGTATTCAATGTACCTCCAGAAATTTCCGCAGTAAAAATACAAGTAAGAAGTCGAAGGATTTTCAAGTTTGAACAATTAGACTTGAAAAATTCACAAATGGTTGCACGTATTGAATGTGAAGCTGGTACTTACATTAGAACAATGGCTCGTGACATGGGACTCTTATTGGATATGAAAGTTGAATTAAAGGAATTACGAAGAGAAACTTCTGGTGTATTCACTCTTGATGATTGTGTGACACTTCAGCAACTTGCTGATGCATATTGGCTATGGAAAGAGTCCGACCAGCCAGAGGCACTACTAAGAATAATTCATCCTGTTGAAAAACTACTCCTCGATTACCCAAGTGCCACTGTAAAGGATAGTGCAGCGGCTGCATTGGCGCATGGAGCGCCATTATTGCGCCCAGGCATTGTAAGCATTGATTCAGCGGTTAGTGAAGGGCGAGAAATAGTAATCAATACAATGAAGGGCGAAACTGTCGGATTAGTCAAAATGATAGTCTCAAGCGATTCTGTTGAAGAAATGGAAAATGGAGAAATAGCACGACCTAGTATGGTACTTCTCGACCAAGACTTGTATCCAAGAAGATGGAAAAAGTCTGAATGATCATACACCGCATCGTTATCCAAAGATGGATAATAATTTCTTAGTGTTGATTTAAGCTTCAAAATATTCTTCGTAAATGTATTCTTCTGTTTCGATTCTGATTTTAAGTTCAGACATAGTGGTTCACAACCTACTTTGTCACCTATGGTGAACGGCCCCCCAGCCTCAAAGCAAATTGGTCTGACACGGTTTGCCTATCAAGTTTGAGGGTGTTATTTGCGTTATACGACAAATGCACCTTGAAATGGGCAACTATTTGAGCAGTAGAAAATTACTCTATTTTTCTGATTTTTGAAGGAGCAAATAATGCAAATAATCCAATTATTGCCAACAGTGATACTACTGTTAAAGTCTGCATCATTGAAGATGAGATTTGCAAACCATCACTCGCTGGGTTCTCAATTTCTGCTGCCTCAATCGTCACAACAATCTCAGCCTCATTATTGCTTTCATCAACTTCGTCAATCTCTAATCCTCTATCAACTACAGCCGATAGAACCACAAGTTCATCTCCTTCTGGAACAATCCAACTGCAGGTGACAACTCCCAATTCACCCGGTTCAAGGAATGAAATAGGCTGTGGAATCGCAATTAGGACATTGTCAGCATCACAACGAACTGATATCAAATTAGCATTAGTACGACCATTGTTTCTAACATAAACGCGAACATCGACAAGGTCCCCTTCTCTAATTGTGTCATCGCCAATATCAATTGATTCAACAATTAAATCAGGTAAGGCTAATACTTCCAAATCAAGCACTCTCTCTGAACAGGAATTTGTATCACAAACAGAGATTAATACAGAATGGTAACCAGGATTCGGCGCGGTGATCTCAATAATACCGAGTTCAAGATTAATCACTGCCCAGCTCCTATTTGAAAAAGCAGTTAGTGTTGTTGAATCAACATCATGGAATAATAATTCAACTTCAGTCAAGTAATCGTGCTCAACTGGCACCAATGATGGAAACTCATTAACTACTGGTGAATCATTCACAGATTCAACAATGATTGTGAAGGTTTCACTCCAAATATTTCCTGCTGAATCACTTACAGTAGTAGTAACAACTGCTTGACCCGATTCTTCAGATTTCAAAGAAATCCTAATATCTCCTTGTGCCAAATCAACAGTCACAACATCTGGGTTTGAATTTTCTAATGTGATTTGTAAATCGTTTAATGCAGTTCTGTCGTCGCTACAGCGACTTGTAAATGGCAATATTATTCCACTTCCATCTTCAATCAATGTTTGGTCACCCACAGCAGTACAAACTGGGTCTTCGTCCCATTCTAATTCATACCCTCCGGTTATTGCAACTGAATTAATCTCAACAATTGTGGTGCTTTTATTTCCTTCAGAATCCCAATTAAACCAAGACTTTATTTCAACATCAATCGAAGTTTGTCCTGCTGTCAAATACTTGCCGATTGGGAAACTCAGCGAGAAGGAACCTGCTGTTATTGCTTCATTGGAAAGTACATCACCATCGATGTATACCATCCATCTTGTGTACTGAGAATTAAATCCATCCAAATTGCCCATTATCTGGCCACTGATGCTCAGTCTTGGGTCGTTTATATCAATTGAAATAGAATTGATACAAGCGGTAATTGTACTCACCTTTACCTTGACAAAAGCAACATCGGGCAGTAAAATATTTTCATCTATTATTGAGAAATTAGAGAAGATTATTCCGTCGCTTGAGGATGCGTATTCAAGAATTACATCATCTAGAGATTCGTTTGCCAATTCATAATGAATCCGACCAATTCTTTGCGAAGGTGGAGTTTCAAACGTATCGCTGGTCCAACTTCCACTAGTTCCCTCAATACTCGACTCTAATCCACATGAAGAATATGCGATATTATCAAAGATTCCAGACGCCAAATCAAGAGAACTGATTGGAACCTCTATTCCTGAAATCGATGAACTGGCATGACCGACTTCGCCTCCATACCATGCAGAGCGATATTCAATTCTCAAACCAACCGCATCAACATTCAATTGGCTATCATCGGTGCTTCCGACGGAAACATAGTCTAATGTAACCTCCAATGAAGATAAATTCTCCCAACTATTGTTTACTCCATCACCAAGCGAGTATGTCCACGCTGGATTATTCATGAAATCTAATTCACCGGTTGTATGAGCGAATGTCTTGATAAGATCGTATTGCCCAGAATATTCTGTGGAGATTCTTACTGAATCTTGATACAGCGCATCAGTAATACGAATATGTAGCAGTAATTCAACATTTAATAATTCATATTGGTCGTATGAATTAAAATTGAATCCATTGACAGATATTTCGGGACCTGTGCTCCAAGAATATGCTAAATCAGGTGCATAGCGAGATGCATTAGAATCAGTTGTTGAGGTCTGTGCCCAGAAAGTGTAATGTTGAGAATTAAGTGGGCGCTGGTGTATGAAGGATAACTTATTTTCAGCAACCATTGTTTCTGTATATGTTGCTGGATCGTTTGAATAAGTAAGTGTATCATCTACTGCCCATTGATTTGGTTGTGAAAAATCACCCGATGGAAATAAATCTACTGAATGTGCATCATGGATTGTTCTCGCTGCAACTCCATTATACGGTGCAATTAGCAATAATATTAGAACAACCATGACCAGTGTGGCTGGCTTTAGACCACTTCGCATATTACAGCCAGAATGCGAATGCACTTGAGGGTAGGGGTTGACCGATTCACTGCAAGCCAGAAACATTACTATGATTAAAGGGGGGGATTATTGAAATACCTCACGCTTAACGGCAGACTACCTCTTGGCTGTGGTGGTGTAGGGGTTAGCACGGCAGATTGTGGTTCTGCCAGCCCGAGTTCGATTCTCGGCCACGGCCCTCTTACTATCAAATGGCGCATTGCGTGGTATTTTTCGCCACTTTACAAATCTGAAGGATTGATGTTATGACCCATTCGTTGTCCTTTGGTTTGTAAATAATCACGGTTGTGTTCTCCAACTCCGACAATCAGAGGTACCGTTTCAACTACATTTATTTGATGAGTTCGAAGTTGTTCTACTTTATTTGGATTATTTGTTAGAAGACTAACTTCTTGAATATCCAAGGCAGATAACATACATGATGCAATAGAATAATCTCTGTCATCTGCAGGTAATCCGAGCATCAAATTGGCATCTAGTGTATCTGCACCCTTGTCCTGTAAATGATATGCCTGAATTTTTGCATGAAGTCCAATGCCTCGCCCCTCTTGCCTTAGGTAAAGTAAGCAACCCCAGCCTCTATCTGATATCGCACGCAAAGCTGCTTGCAGTTGGGGACCACAATCACAACGGCGACTACCAAATGCATCTCCTGTCAAACATTCTGAATGGACTCTAATCAATACAGGGTCAGGCCCTTGCATATCCCCAAGAGTTAGAGCAACATGATCTAAGCCTGTACTTTCCTCGTGGAACACTCTAATCAAAAAATCCCCATATTCTGTAGGTAATTTCGCCTCACTAGGAACATCATTATTCTCAATTAGAACAACGCCTCCATCTGAATTAATTACATTCATTGTTTCACCTCAATGATAAATTTATACTCTCCAGCATTATTTTCTATAGATAATAAATTGTGATTATAGCGCATTAATAACAACGGAATATCATGGTATGTTTCAGGGTCGTCAGTCAAGACTTCTAAAATATCACCATCGTTCATATTTTTTAGAGCCTTTTTGGATTCTGCAACCGGAATAGGACATTGAAAACCTATCACATTCAACCTGTGAGTTGGAATGTTTTGCGCATCTGCGCTAACTTGAGAGACTTCCACCACATTACTGCGATATCGCTTCATGCTTTCAACGCATCCATTCAAAATATAGGTGATAATTGCTGTATAGTTAGCGATTGGTCAAACCTTACATTGATGTGTAATGATTGTTTGACTTGGTTTATGGGAACTGCTGCGACTCCACAAGAGGACCTCTCTTGGAAGGAAGTTGCTCAATTAGGATTGGTCTATGCAAAAATACCGATCGCACTTTTGTTCGTAGAGGCTTTTTATTGGTTCTTAACAATGCCAACAGATACTCTTGGACCAATTCAAGTAAGCGAAGCATGGCTGTGGAATGAAATTGGTAATGCATTATATGGTACAGGATCGCATACATTGTCCACAAATAATGGATGGTTGACACGTATTGAATTCCATCACAATAGTTTTCCTGGTCCATTGAATACTGTTTCACTCTATGTTTCAGATGAATGTGCTGGAGTTCATGAAATGATATTCATTTCTACTTTGGTGGCGATGACCGATGGTGTTTCTCAAAAATTAAAAATAAAATCAATTGCAGTGATGTGTACTTTGGTATACATACTAAATCTTACCCGATTGGTGCTCTTTTATCCAATCGCATTAGAAGATTGTTTAGCCGATCCAAATCAAGCATCTTGCCTATATGGAATGTGGACTTTCCATACTGCCATCTATGAGTGGGGCTTTTTGTTAGTTCTAATTACGATGTGGGTACTGTGGTTTTGGAAGGTCGGCGGCCCATCTAGGGCAATGGACAAGAGTTTGGCTGGCAGTGATAGTTGGAGAATTATTGCAAGAAAGAATTGGAACACAAAACACTTTATTGCAATTGCTTTGGCAGTATTATTCATTATTTCTGCAGCATATAATATTACTTCAAATGAAGAAGCAATGAAGGCAAAGGAGACATTAGATGACTGTGAATTATGG
>JABIGP010000200.1 GCA_018650105.1 Methanobacteriota archaeon | reverse complement strand
TATAATGCAAAAAGAGGGTTCTGGTATTCACATATGATATGGATAATGATCGTTGAAGACCGACATGCGAATGATTTTTCTAATGTAAAAGACCTACAAGATAACAAAATTATCGCATGGCAGCATAGAAATATTTTCAAAATAGGTGTTGTTTCTGGGTGGCTATTACCGATGGCAATCGGATACTTAGTCGGCGGAATCCCATATGCAATTAGTGGATTCATTTGGGGTGGAGTTCTGCGTACAGTGGCAGTGCATCACGGTACATTTTGTGTCAATTCAATCGCACACATATTCGGAACTCAGCCATATGATGACACCAATACAAGTCGTGACTCTTGGTGGGTTGCATTCATCACTTTCGGTGAAGGATATCACAACTTCCACCATATTTTTCAAGCGGACTATCGCAATGGAATAAAATGGTATCAATTCGACCCAACAAAATGGCTGATCAAAATGTTTTCACTTGTTGGTCTTGCAACTAAGTTAAAGAAAACTCCACAGCATTCTATAGATATTGCAATATTAGATATGAAAATAATAAAAAACACTCGGAAATTAGATGAGCTTTCAATAGATTCTGCACCATATGTTGAGAGGATGAAAACCACTAGAGATAATCTACGTTCTGCTATGTACAACCTCCACAAGGTAACGAATGAGAAAAAGGAAGGCTCAAAATCCAATACTGAAGAGATATCTGCTAAGATAATTCAACTAAAGAAAAATATTGCCGCTGGCCAGGAAGAAATTTCTACGATTTTCAAAGATATTAGCAACGCTAAGCCAAATAGTGCTTGAATATGCAAAAAAGTGGTGCTGCTCATGTTTTTTGAGCATATTTGATGAGTCGGTTTGATAAACCCCTTGCAGGTGGCCAAGTCCAACGGACTGGTGTTATTATGGGACGAAAGGAAGACAATATCAAGAAGGCAACTGAAGTAATGAACATCTTGCCACAAATTCGCAATTTATGTATTGCAGCGCACATTGACCATGGAAAGACAACTCTTTCCGACAATCTAATCGCTGGTGCTGGAATGATGTCTAGTGAACTTGCTGGTGCAGCACGTGTTTTAGATTTCGATGAGCAAGAATCTGCTCGTGGAATTACAATTAACGCAGCTTCTGCATCTATGGTTCACGAAATTGATGATGTTCCATTCCTAATCAACCTAATTGACACACCTGGTCACGTTGACTTTGGTGGCGACGTAACCCGTGCAATGCGTGCTGTTGACGGTTGTTTCATTCTTGCTTGTGCTGTTGAAGGACCAATGCCACAAACTGAAACAGTTGTTCGTCAGGCATTGAAGGAAAAGGTAAAGCCTGTTCTATTCATTAACAAAGTTGACAGATTGATCAACGAGTTACAAGTAACACCTGAAGATATGCTAAAGAGATTCGAAGCAACAATTACCAAGGTTAACCGTCTAATCAAGCAATTTGCTCCTGAAGAATTCAAGAAATCTTGGCAAGTCAGTGTACTCGATGGAACAGTTGCATTTGGTAGCGCATACCACAACTGGGGAATTACAATTCCATATATGAAGAAATCTGGAGTTTCAATGACAGATATCTTCCAATATTGTAATGACGAGAAGCAAAAGGAACTTGCTACCAAGGCTCCTGTTCACGAAGTTCTTCTAGACATGGCTGTTACAAAGTTGCCAGGCCCTGTAGAGGCTCAACCATACCGTATCCCTAACATTTGGAATGGAGACATTGATTCAGAGATGGGTCAATCAATGGTTAACTGTGACCCAGAAGCTGAACTATCAATGATGATTACAAAGATTTGGATGGACCCTCATGCAGGAGAAGTCGCTGTTGGAAGATTGTACTCAGGTTCAATTAACCAAGGTGAATCGGTATTCGCAATTGGTGCAAGTAAGCCAGAGCGCGTTCAACAAGTTTCAATGATGGTAGGTGGAGATAGAATTACCGTACCAAGAGTAGTTGCAGGTAACATTGCTGCAATAACAGGAATCCGTTCCGCTGCTGCTGGTGTAACGCTTTCTCGTGACAAGGATTTCATTCCGTTCGAAGCAATCCGCCACTATTCAGACCCGGTTGTAACTGTTGCTGTTGAGCCTAAGTCTATGAAGGACCTTCCTAAGTTTATTGACGCTCTTCGCTCACTTGCTAAGGCTGATGCATCCCTACAAGTTACTACCAACCAAGAAACTGGAGAGGCTTTACTCGCTGGAATGGGTGAATTGCACTTAGAAATCACAGTTTACCGTATTGAAGAAGAACAAAATATCAAGGTAAAGGTAAGTCCACCTATTGTTGTTTACAGAGAAGGTATCGAAGGAAGTAGCAGAGGTCATGCGTTTGAAGGTAAGTCTCCAAACCGTCACAACAGATTCTTCTTTGAAATTGAACCTCTTAGTGAAGAAGTAGTCGCTGCACTCCGTTCTGGAGATCTAGGTGACGGACCTGTTCGTCCAAACGATGCTAAGGAAACTGGAAATAAATTCGGTGAATTAGGAATGGATAAGGATTTGATGAGAAAGATTTACGCAATCAAGGGAACTAACGTATTGGTAAACGATACCAAGGGTATTCAAGGACTCCACGAAACTCGTGAATTAATAATTGAAGCTTTCAATGAAGTTTGTGTTAAGGGACCAATTGCTGATGAGCCTGTTCAAGGAATGTTCGTACGTCTAACCGATGCAAAGTTGCACGAAGATGCAATTCACCGTGGACCTGCACAGACAATTCCTGCTGTACGTAACGGAATCAAGGGTGCAATGCTTCGTGCACGCACAGTAATTCTTGAACCAATGCAGAAGGCATTCGTTTCAGTACCAAATGATTGGTTAGGACAAGTTACTCGTGAAGTTACTAACCGCAGAGGAATAATCGAAGACATGCCGAGCGATGGCGATGTTACAACTGTTGTTGGTGTACTACCAATTGCAGAAACTTTCGGTTTCTCAAACGATATCCGAGCCGCTTCTCAAGGACGTGCAGTATGGAATACTGAAAACTTAGGTTTCCAAATGCTTCCACCACAGTTATTCGATAAGGTTGTTGCAGAAATCCGTACTCGTAAGGGTCTAAAGCCAGAGCCTAACTCAATTGGATATTACTCTGAGTGAACATCATGAATGGCTCAATTGCGGGCCTTTTTGCATCTCCTAATGGAGGAGTTCCCAAACCACAGGTTCAGCAATTGCAAATAACTGCTGATGGATGTATTGGTGATTTCCAGCGTGACAAAAAGCATCATGGTGGAACTCAACGAGCTGTATGTTTGTTTAGTGAAGAAGTGATTGCCGCACTACAGGAAGAAGGACATCCTATTTTTCCTGGTTCTGTGGGAGAAAATATTCTACTTCGCGAAGTTGATTGGAAAAAAATAAAAGTCGGTAGCCAATTATTTTTTGAACAACTAGTTCTTGAAGTAACTTCAGATGCACCTCCTTGCAAAACAATAGGAGACTCATTTATCGATGGTAAATTTACATCTATTTCTGCAAAGATAAAGCCAAATTGGACTCGTTGGTATGCTAAAGTGATCTCAGAAGGACAAGTTAATGTCGATGAGAATGTTAGTATCAATTGAGGCGCTTTAATTGAAGGTCAGTTAATTCCCTCAAGGCTATCAATGCAGGAGTAGGTGGAATTCGGTCAAGAAGTTGATGCGCTTGAGCATGGTATTCCTCAGCCCTTGCTCTTCCATATTCAATAGAACCAAGTTGTTGTAATGCATCTATTCCAGCGCTTACTTCTTCCGCACTTGCATCTTCTTTGCCTAGTACACCGAGTAATACTTGTTTAGCAGGACTATCATCTTGCTTTAGAGCATGGATTACCATTAGCGTTCT
>JABIGP010000052.1 GCA_018650105.1 Methanobacteriota archaeon | reverse complement strand
TTTCTATCATCCAATCATATTGGAGTCCTTCGAGTAAATATTGCTGTTCAACTACTGGGGAGTCTACTGAAACTATTGTTGTGAATGTGTCGTTTTCATCCAACTGGGCCGTACTATCTACTGTAACCATAGCGTGGGACTTTGCAGGGATAGTTTGGTTAATTGTTGCATTGGTGATTGGTTGTAGCAGAATGTTATCACTTGATCCAGCATATCCAGCACTAAATTCCACCGCGCCAATCATGCCAAATACAGCATTGGATAATTGGCTCATTTCACTTACTGAAACTACATTCCACGTTCCATTTGCATCAGTTGATCCTGAATAATTAGTAGTGAATTGTGGGTGCTCTAGTTTGAACCACAACTCTTCACCCGCTATTGCTTGCCCATCTGCCATCAAATTCAAATCAATATTCAGTGGCCCTACAGCATCAAGATAAATCTCTTGTTGATGCATACTAGCAGAGATATTCCACGTTAGATTTGCTGTACGGATAGAATCATTTCTAGTATATACTGGCCCATAGGATTGGATTTCTTGTGTTGTATTGCCGAGCGCATCATAACCGATAACCGACACCCAATATGCAGTTCCATCTACTAATTGTTGGTCTGAAGAGCAGCAATTAATTGTAGCACTTAGAATCTCAGGGGTAAAGGTCCCAGAAAGAGAGCTGATTGTGAGAGAGGAAACATTGGTTTCATTCGTTGGATTAACATGTAAATGGTATTCTGTAATTGTATCATCGCCAGCATCCCATGTAACATCTAGATTACCACCTCCGTCATTCGGAGTATCTTGGGCAGTAATTCCGGAAATTGCCACCGGAGGTACCGGATATGGAATGGTAACTGATACTATTGATGACAAGTTACTGGTTATTCCATAGGTGTGTATGGAGCGCACTGCATAGTCATATGATGAACCGTATGTAATTGCAGAATCAATTGTAAGATTGAGAGGAGTAAATGCATATACTGAATTTACATCGATAGGATTTCCACTGGCTACTCTAAATATTTCAAATTCAATTAAGTCTGTTCCAAAATCAAATGTATCTTGCCAATTGAGAACTACACGGTCTGGGGCTAACTGGTCTACCACAAGTAATGGCGTCGGAGGTAACGCCAAATTAGGCGCACCATCCTGATATTCTGCTGCAAGTCCTGTAATCGTGAAGTTTCCAGCCATGGTTGAATTAAACGCCAATGGTACTGTTATTATTCCCACTCCACCTGTTTGTCTTTGGTTTAACACATTTGTCAGATTGCCTGAAGATGCTGTGTTAATATCAACTCTGAAATCAAAATCATATCCGAAATCCAAATTAGATAAATTGAAACTTCCACTACTATTTGCGTTGAAATTGAAAGTATATTCTGACATTGAAATTCCGTATCCATCAGTAGTATAACCGCCGGCACTCATTTGCGGAGATAGTATTGTGTACATTATTCCAAATGGGTCAAAAATTTCCAACGGTTCTTGCCCTAATGTTCCATCTCCTGCGTATCCCGCAGCATTTAGGTCATCAGTTCCGTCCTTGTCAATATCTACTTCAAGTGTGTGCCATGCAGAAATGTAAAGGCCGGTAGTATTTCCTTCACCGGCAATAATTATTTGCTCAGCCAGTCCATCTCCGTCCATATCTTCGAGCATTATATCTCGCGGATTTGACCAAGGGTATGTGTCTGGATGTGAAGCAGAACTGGTTACTCTCCATCCTCTATTAGACCAACCACCATTGTGATAGTAAATGTCCTTGTAGGCAATATTCCCCTCAACCGTAGTTTGATTACCATCGGGAACACCTGGTGTTACCATCATTAGCGAGTTATTACCATCACCATCATGATCTGCAATTGTGGCATTGATTAGATTTACATTACGATTGCTATTATCGTTATCCCACGACCCACTCATCTCCATTTTTGTTATTGATGAGCCTCCTTGGGCCCTTTCTGAGATGAAGTCCATATCTCCGTCATTGTCAATATCTCCAGTGATAGCATTCAAACCGATTCCATCAACATCATTGGTGGTCGTATAAATTGAATTAGAATGCCACTTGATTTCAACAGCATATCCAGTATTGTCAATCACTACTGCTGAAATATTGAGTCCGGCTTTGATACTGCCTAGGAACATTTGCGAAAGATTCAGCACTGATATACCATTATCGCCATAGATTGTGCTCGTAATATTGTTGCCAAAGG
>JABIGP010000153.1 GCA_018650105.1 Methanobacteriota archaeon | reverse complement strand
GGATTGCTCCAGTTGGACTTGCATTTGAGTACATTCATGACAAGATTGTAGCAGATGGTGGAACGCCTACAAATTCGGGAAACACATTCTATAACCTGTACAGCAGCGATGGCAGCCATCCATCTCTTTCTGGCTCTTATCTTGCAGCAGTGGTAATCTATGCAACGATTACTGGTGATGACCCAGTTGGTCTATCACACTCAACTAGCCTATCAAACTCCTTAGTTCTCGAATTACAACAAGCGGCTTCTGCAACTGTTTTCAATGAGACATCACATCTTGATTACCCTTGGCAATTACAAAATCAACTGCCACCGATTAACCTCTCAGCCATCCCTGATGGAGCACTTGCGTTTGAATGGGTTGAACAACGCGGGGCACAGGATGAGATTACAATAAATGATGTCACCATAGATGTCAACGGAACAATATTTGCCGCAGGCAATTCAGAAATACTGTCCTTGAACTCATCAATTGGCCCATGTGAATTTCCACAGGACATGCTAATGTTTGTAATCAAAATGCAGCCTAATGGGCATTGCTCTTGGGTGGCAAATGTGACTCTTTCTGGAGCTGGAAGTGTGAAAACAGGTTGGGCAATGAATTCAATTACTCATGATTTCTATGGTAATTCATATGTTGTAGGAACAATGACGGGATCGCATACAGGGCAATCAAAAACTTACACATTCAATGAAAATATTTCATTCACTCTATCTTCTTCGGTAGAGGCTAAAGGATTTGTTGGTAAATTAAATCCACAGGGAGAATGGCAATGGGTCAAGATTCTAAATGGTACTACTTCACATTCAGAAATAACGAGTATAGATGCCAACATGCAAGGGGACATTATCGTCGGAGGCCGGTATGGTGCCGGTCTTAGTACTCATGCTGTCGGCAGTTTAATCTTTGATTCTTTGACAATCCCTAGTTCAAATAGTGGTTATAAGCGAGCAATATTCGTCGCCTCAATAAGTGAATCTGGTGTTTGGAATTGGGCTAAAAACGCGATTCATAATTATAACTCTGGATATGAAGATTCAACAATAAATGGTCTTGTAATTGATTCTAATGGTAATACGGTAGTTACTGGATTTTTTTCAGGCTTTACTTCTGGTTCTGGGATAATTACGTTTGGAACTATTTCATTAACAATAGATTATAACAATGTCAAGGGTACATATGTGGCAAAGATTGATTCAAACGGTGTTTGGCAATGGGCGCAAAAATTCAATTCACATACAAGTGCAAATTATGGTTATTCAATAGATACCGATTCCAATGGTGACATATTTATTGCTGGTGAATTCTATGGCGATGTTTCAATCAATTCAACCACAATTAGTGCAGGAGGCAATTCACAATGTTTTGTAGGCAAATTATTGAACAATGGTTCTTGGGACTGGCTCAAAGAAGTTGACTCTTCAGGAAGTGCGTGTTATTCTATCGCTACAGATGTACATGATAATGCATTAGTTACTGGAAAATACAACAAAGTTGCTAACTTTGGAGGAATTCAATTGCCGCTTGCTGGAGGAAATAATGATATTTTCCTCGCCAAAATAAACGGTACTGGTGATTGGAAATATGCCATGGGTGCTGGAACAGGTTCTGATGATGATGCAAAATCAATATTTAGTGATAGAAATGGAAATGCCTATCTTAGTGGAAAGATGGAAGTTGGTGCAGCAAAATATGGACCAATAACTAAGCAAAATGCTCAAGGAATAGATTGGTTTATTGGAAAATTAACCAGCGATTATGACGCTGATGGAGAACCTGATTCTATTGATGATGATGATGATGGCGACTATATCATTGACATCTATGATAAGTGTCAATATTCTGCAAATGGTTTCGAATCAATAGCAGCATTTGACCATGATTCTGACGGTTGCAGAGACTCTGATGAAGACGATGATGACGATGACGACGGGCTCAATGATTCAATCGATAGTTGTCCTAAGGGCATGACTGGGTGGAGTTCCTCTAACGTGACCGACCTTGACTCTGATGGATGTATGGATGCACTTGAGGATTATGATGACGATGCTGATGGCTTTGAAGATTATGAAGACTTATGCCAAAGAATCCCTGGAAATTCCACTATGGAATATGAAAAGGGTTGTCCTGATTCAGACGGAGATGGTCGCCCAGATATCTTAGACCCATTCCCTAACGATGCTTCTGAATGGCAAGATACTGATGGTGATGGAGTTGGCAATAATAGCGATGCATTCCCATTAGATGCAACACAGCAATCTGATATCGATGGTGATGGCTATGGAGATGAAGAATATGGAAACGGTGGGGATTCTTGTCCAATGATATTTGGTAACTCTACAATTGACAGGAAAGGCTGTATTGATAGTGATGGAGATGGCTGGAGTGATTTTAATGATGATTTCCCTAACGATCCTGCTATTCACCTAGATACTGATGGAGATACAATTCCAGATCATTTGGACGACTTCCCATTTGATCCTACACAATGGAGTGATTCTGATGGCGATGGTTATGGCGACAACGCCAACGGAAATCTCGGTGATGTATTCCCTAACGACCCTAGTCG
>JABIGP010000241.1 GCA_018650105.1 Methanobacteriota archaeon | reverse complement strand
GTTTTTGTAACTTCAATGAACCAACCTATTTGTCGATTCATTTTGACCTTTAAACTCGGAATTTCCAATTCACCTCGCAAACTTGTCTCCAAATCTCTAAACCAAGAATGGCCACTCTCAGCAGTTTCTCTAAGTTCATCAATTTCACTATCGATTCCACTTCTAATCAGTCCACCATCCTTCAATCCCAGCGGGGGATGGTCTACCAGTGTATGGCGGATATTCTCTCCCATATCGCTTAGCACATCCAATTCATGTGATAGATGAGAAAGCAATTCATTATCGGTTTCTTTGCACAAATTAATCACTGCAGGCATTCTTTCCAATGCGATAGCAGTAGCCAATAGGTCTCTTCCATTTGAGCGATTATAGGCTAATTGAGTGGCAAGTCTTTCCATATCTCGCAACCCTTTCAAAGCCTCTCTCAATGAATCTAATCGTTTTGATGAACGAGTTAGGGCAGCGACTGCATCATGTCTTGCCGAAATAGAATCAACATCGGCTAGAGGGCGTAATATCCAAGTTTTCAACAGGCGTCGACCCATTGCAGTACGGCATCTATTGAGGCTTGAAAGCAAACTACCCTCGTATTCACCAGTTAAGGTTGAAGTCAATTCTAAATTTCTTAGAGTAGTTTGGTCAAGGACCAAATGCCCTTCTTCTTCGATTATCTCAACATCTCGCAGTGGGACCTCATCTGTGATATGCATAGTTGAGAGGTAATCTGCAGCCAGTCCAGCAGCAGCTATTGCCAAAGGCGCATCATCTAGGTCTAAATGTCCAAGGTCAGCAACATTCAGGACCTTTGTCAGGCATTGTCTTCTCTTTGCCTCACTGGCTCTATGTTGGCTTATTGCAACTCCATCCAAATGTGAAAACATTGCGCAAAGGGTATTGTCTTCAGCATCACTTGGTGAGATAACTATCTCGCTTGGATTCCAGCGAAGAACTTCATCTAATGCTTTTGCGAATCTATCAACACCATGACAAGTACTGGCCCAAGCCTGACCAGTTGAAGCATCAACAACTCCCATGCCAAGACTATCGCTGCCAAGACAGATGGCTATCAGGAGAGATCTATCATCTGTTCCAAGTAGTGATTCTTCATACAAACTTCCAGGAGTATATATTCTGCTAACCGTTCTTTCAAGAATTTTGGCACCTTCTCTCAATTCCTCTTCTTGTTCAGCAACACATACTTTGTGTCCAGCCTTTAGCATGCCACGAATATTATCTTCTAAAGCGTGCCATGGGAAACCCGCCATACGAATTGGGTCCTGGGCCTTTTTATCTCTGGAAGTTAGAGCGAGGCCAAGAATTTCAGAAGCAATTTCAGCATCATCGTGGAATAATTCGTAAAAATCACCCATCCTGAAGAATAATATGGTATCTGGGTGTGATGATTTGATTTCATCAAACTGGTCCATCATTCCTCTTTTTGACATGCCAAATCCCCGTCAACGCTCACGCCGGATGTAGTGGTCACTGACGATAGCACATGAAGATTATCGCTAATACTTCCTCCGTAGGAGGAATAACAAACAAAACAAATACAATTGTTAAGAGATGTTGTGGCAGCCACTTTTCCTTCAATAACTGCGATATCTATCCAACACAGTCCAACCCATTACAACGAAAACAATGGTGAATGTTGTTAAAAATGCAAAGTTCAAAAAGCCCCTTCCATCCTCTATAGAATCTTGTGCTGTAATGTCAAGAGTCATTATTTCATATGCGCCATTATCGTCCATTCCATGCATGAATATTATGCCGCCTTCATATTCAGAAACTTCTATCGATAGAGGGATTGGTTTTGCCAACTCTTGATATTCAAATATTCCGTCATTAAATTTAGCAATTGATGTAGTTCCTTTTTGCCCGATAAACCATGTGTTACCATTTGAATCAGTAACTGCAGATTGAGAGATAAGGTCGAGATTATTTGTTGAGCCATCTGCTTCAATTTGGTATGCTCCAGTATTTGTGGCGATGATCACTTGTGAGTTTCCTGTTGAGAACGTGCTGTGTATTTGCCCTTCTTCACCTGTTGTAAATGATATCAATACAGGTGAGGTCGATAGGTTTCCCTGCCATTCAATAATGCCAATTGCTGTTCGTACAATTGGACTTGCAGGATTCTCTTCAGAACTTTGAGTACTGGATATTGTGCCTGTTGCTACCCATTTGTCTTCAGTTAGATGAACGATATTATTCCAATTGACAGAATTAGAATTAACCATTGGTGGTGAAGCGACAAAATTTGACAATGCTCTAATCGTTGAGGTCCCATCATCTTCTTGGGTGACCATCATAGCAGAATCAGGTCCTCCGTTTTCTTGATAATCATCTATCCAAAATTCATCAGTAGTGTTAATATTAAAATATATCAATTGATCATTGAGATTGATTTCAACCAGTTGGGTACTAGCAACAGATAGAATTACTCTATCGCCGCTCATTTCATTCATAAAACGGATTTCATCACCTTTGTCATATCCAGATGGATGATAAATTAGATTGACTGTTCCAGCAGAATCCTGGCTGTAAAGAGAATGTCCTTGGCCTGGTTCGTAAACGTGTGTTAGTTGGCTGGCGACACTGCCTTCGTTATCAAAATATACGATATCAAGTACCCGCATACCATCATGCTCAGCCTCGCCAGCGCCCAAATCAACACCAGCCAATGTGCTGGTTCCTTCAATAACAATTCCACCGATGATAGCGAATATGAAAAAAAGGCCAATTGCAAGCCATTGGTGCTCACTTTCCTCCTCTAGCAACTTGCGCCAGCGACTCGCCATAATTGCTTGGCGGTGTTGGGGGCAAAAGAAGGCTTTCATGGAAGAGTTAGATTGGGCGCTATTTTGTGAGATTTGTTCGTTATTGGAGGAAGGCTATCAATCAAAGGGATGATAAGGGAACCATTGGTCGCAAGGTTGCTCGGAGGTATACATATGGCACGAAAACCAGCATCCATGTATCGTCAATTAAAAGGACCAGCTTATACTCGTCGCAAGTATATTGGTGGTGTTCCTAACAACCGTATTTTGAAATTCTACATTGGAAACCGTAGAGCTGCAGAACTCGGTGAATTCAAAGTAATCATTGAACTACGCTCTGATAACAATGTTCAAATTCAACACAAAGCACTTGAAGCAGGCCGTGTTATTGCTAATGCAACAATTCGTAAAGTTACAGGAATGGATGGGTATGCTCTGCGTGTACACACATTCCCTCATCACGTATTGCGAGAGAATAAGCAAGCAACTGGCGCAGGTGCTGACCGTGTTTCTCAAGGAATGCGTTGTGCATTCGGAAAGAATGTAGGAACAGCAGCCCGTGTTAAGCGTGGCCAGAGAATAATGTCGATTCAAACCGATCCTGAACACTACCTATTAGCACGTGATTCATTGCGCAAGGCTAGCATGAAGATGCCAACACCTTGTACAATTCGTCTTGTAGAAGGTCATGAACACCTTAAGGGTCTGATTTGAATACAGATGCAGGGATTCGCTCCCTCATCAAGCATCTCATCTTGTTGTCGTAGCGCGTATTCCAAATACCGACGACCAATACGAATGAATAAAGGGAGGTGAGAATGTGCGAGTTGCAGTTTTGAGAGAAGACAGTTGTCAGCCAAAGAAATGTAATGATGAATGCTATGCGTTCTGTCCTCCGGTTAGAAATGGTCAAGAGTGCATTATTCTGGATGACCATTCAGGCAAACCAATTATTTCAGAAAGTCTGTGTATTGGATGTGGAATCTGTATCAATAAATGTCCACATGATGCTTTGATAATCGAAAATTTACCTAGCGAATTAGAACAGGATATGATACATCGCTATTCGTTAAACGGATTCCGCTTGTTCAGATTACCTACTCCAAGTAAAGAAAGCGTTGTAGGGATTCTTGGTCCAAATGGAATGGGTAAGTCAACTGCTATCAATGCACTTTCGGGGCGTCTAATTCCTAATTTAGGGGAGTGGATGGACAAAGAATGTAATTGGGATGGGATAATTGAATCCTTACCAAGAGGTGAATTACGTGATTTCTTTATTTCAGTCAGAGAAGGAAAAATAAAAGTTGCACTGAAGCCGCAAAACATTGACCGCTTACCAAAGAGAATCCAGGGAACTGTTCGTGATTTACTTAGCAAAGTCGATGAGAGGAAGATGTTTGATGAGATGACAACCGAATTGGGAATTTCTCATCTCCTTGACCGAACAGTACAGCAATTATCTGGTGGAGAATTGCAAAGGATGGCAATATGTGCGACACTTTTGCGCGATGTAGATGTTTATTTCTTTGACGAACCATCATCTTACTTAGATATTCACGAACGGATGAGAATTGTAAAAATAATTCAAAAGTTAGCAGAGGATAAACGTGTGTTAGTAATAGAGCACGATTTAGCAGTTCTCGATGTCTTGGCAGATTTGATTCATATCGTATATGGGAAGAAAGGAGCATTTGGAATATTTACACCTGCTCGTTCTACACGTCAAGCGATTAATACCTATTTAGATGGATTTTTACCGGAACAAAATGTTCGTATCCGTGACAAACCGATAAAGTTCCTAAACCATCGTTCAAATGCGGCAGAACTTGGTACCCAAGTAATCAGTTGGGGTGATTTGGAAAAGAAATTGGGTAATTTCAAGTTAGAAACAGGTGAAGGAGCAGTTCATCGAAGTGAAGTTGTCGGAGTAGTTGGACCTAATGGAACTGGAAAATCCACAATGATCAAAATTCTTGCAGGCGAGCATGAATATGATGCAGGATGGGTTAGCAGTGGTTGCAGTATTTCTTACAAGCCTCAACACATCGACATCGATATGGATTGCACAGTCCAAGT
This sequence comes from Methanobacteriota archaeon, assembly GCA_018650105.1. Taxonomy (GTDB): domain Archaea; phylum Thermoplasmatota; class Poseidoniia; order Poseidoniales; family Poseidoniaceae; genus MGIIa-L1. The sequence goes on along the minus strand of JABIGP010000241.1, from coordinate 8,361 downwards.
TTGGTTGGATAGTGAGATTGGCCCTCGTTGGAGGAGTGGAGAATACCACAGCAACGTGATAAAGGCATTAGGAATTGATGAATTATTACCAAAGCGCGTCAAGAAGTTATCCGGAGGAGAAAGACAGGCCGTATCAATCGCTATCTGCCTTGGCCGTGAAGCTGATTTGTACTTACTAGACGAGCCAAGCGCCCATCTAGATGCTAATGCCAGAATGGAAGCAGCAAAAGCGATTAGAAGGACAATGGAAGCAAATGAGAAGTCCGCATTCGTTATTGACCACGATGTATACTTTATCGATATCCTAGCGGATTCGCTTCTAGTGTTTGAGGGAGAAGGTGGCAAGATAGGAAAAGCCGAAGGGCCTTTCCCATTGAAAGAAGGAATGAATCGTTTTCTTTCAGGCGTCAATATCACCTTCCGTCGCGACCATGATTCTAAGAGACCAAGAATTAACAAGTCAGAATCAAGGAAAGATAGAGAACAACGTCAGGCCGGTGATTTCTATTCATATCAGTCTTAAGATGCAAAATATTGCAGTTTTGTCTAAGTATTGCGGAGATTGGTGATTGACTATGCCAGTTAGTAAACCACCTCTTGGCGGTCCTTTGGGGCGTTCCAGGTCTCGTCTTTCAGCGAGCGCATTAACTTCATTTTTACGTTGTGAGAGACAATGGTTCTTAGGCAATAAAGTTGGAATAAGGGGTCCATTAAATCCGCCACAAGTTCTCGGTATTGTCCTAGAAGATGCGTTGTGTTCAATATTGATGCAAAGGCCCGTAGGTATTGATTCTATAGAGGAATTAAAACAATGGGCTAAAGGATTCATTGAAGATTCTGTTGTCACTGCATTATCCGAAGGAGAAAAATTGTGGGATGAAGGAATTTGGCGAGTGGATGAAAATTGGTCAGATGTCGATGTTGACAGAGTAAGAAGAAGGCTAAATGGTGGACTTGAATTATTTATTGAAGAAGTAATAGCGTGCCATTCAGCAAACGGAGGCCCATATCTTGAGTTGTTCCGAAGTGGACAGCAACCATTCAATGTAGCAGCACCCTCTTGGGGGGATGAGCCAGTTTTCCCAATACCGGAAAAAGTGCCAAGCATTGAACTTAGAAAATGGTCTAATGGTGTTGATGCAGAATGGAATGATAAAGGAAGTCCTGTTTCGTGGTCAGAGGCTTGGGAAATCGCTCGTCCTTGGGTAAAAGACCCTAGAGTGCACCAGCCGCAAAGAATGTTCCATCAAGATGGATGGGCTGCAGGAGAATTGGATCTGGTATTGCGTTGGGATGGAAGAATTCGTTTGATAGATATCAAATCTGGAGACCCAACATCAAGATTTGCAGCATCTCTTCAGCATCAATTGGGATTCTACAGTTGGCTTTGGTATGAGACGCATGATAAGCAAAAGGTAGATGGAATGGAAGGATGGTATCTAGATGGTCCACAAAGAGTATTATTCGATGCACCTAATGTTGAAAATTTAGAGATAATGACTGATGTTTTCAAGAGAAAGCACCAACAAATGCAAGAAATGGGTGCAGGTCCTGCAAAAATGCCAGTTCCCCTTGAAGAAGCATGTGACGGTGAATCAGCCGGTTGTCATTGGTGCAGTTTAGCACTAGATGGTGAGCAGATGGTTAACGATGAATTATTGAGAACAATTTACGATGGTCAAGAAATTAACATGACCAAGCCCAGTGAAAAATTACAGCAAATACCTCAGAGAGTGAGTGTTGCAGGCAAGTTTACCGGTGCATGGGGTCCATTGCCAAATCACTTCGGTGAGCCTGTATTAGGTGCGATGTTGATGGCGGGAAAAACACAGATTACAATAGAAGAAAGCCAACCGGGGTCTTTTCCAAAACTGCATGATTGTCCTCAAGGAGATATTGTAATTATTGATGCACTTCCAGGTGTTTGGAGAGGTCAGGCTAGATTGTACGTTGACAAGAATACAAAAATCATCAGCAGGAATGATGCAGAACAAGAGTACGATGATCTAAATCAAAAATTGACGCGAATCGGTTTGCTGAGAACTAGAGCAAATGTTGAAGGAATCATTCTATATATTGCAAAACGTGGAGGAAAAAGATTGGATGGAAAGCCATGGACAATGCTGACAATGCATCTTTGGGATGGAAATCATGTCGTTGAAGTCGCAGCTTTTGGTTCGAGTATTTCTGGAGCGATGGAAGAAACAAGGCCTGGAGATTCATTGAAGATGACGGGTGCTGAAATCGGTTGGAGAAATGGTTTACCACAATTAAGAATTGATATTCGTTCAACCAGACTTTCTTTCAATAGAAAAGAGAGGGTTTTAGAGGGTTGAATATAACCGTCATTGTATGCCGGTGCAAATAGCGAGTGAAGAGGATACAGTTGGGCCATATAATCGCTTATCTGCAAGTCAGGTTAATTCGTATAACAATTGTTCTCGCCTTTGGTTTTATGAAAAGATACGCCGTTTTAGAATGCCGCAGATCCCAGTGTTATTCGTAGGACGTGCAGTTGAAGATGCGGTTTGTAAAATGCTTAGAGAATCTCCAGGATTAATGGTCGCAAGTGCAGATTCAAAGATTTTAGCAAAGACTCCATTGGATGAAAATGGCCTTCCTACTAGAGATGGAGGAGATTGGCCGGCAACAAATTTGCTGGCATTGCCATCAAGTATGCACCCATCATCAATTGAAGAATTGAAGGAATGGGGAAAAAGAAGATTGGATATTCACTTACCATTATCATTAGAGGCAATGAAGAAGGAATGGTTAAGTGATGAAAGGAAAGCAGGTGATTGGTCTTCTGTTGATGTCCAGTACTGCCTCAAAATGTGCTATTCTGCATTGGATATGCATCTTGCGGAATTGCAGAGGTGTGTTGATGCAAATGGAGGGCCGAACCTTGAAAGTTGGAGAGAAGGAATAAGAGAAGTTTGGCCTGCGCCAGATGGCAGGGATTTCAAACTAGATAGAAGTCACCCTCTTGCTAGTAAGGAATCGTTTACTTTAGTTGAGGCATGGGAGGTTTGCCGTCCATGGTTCGTAGACCCAGGTGCTGAAAAATTCACTATGAATGCAATTCATCCACAACATTGGTTTCAAGGAGAATATGATTTGGTCTATCGTTGGGATGGGAAAATAAAAATTGTTGACTTGAAAGCGAGCGTTGGCAAAGGAGATCGCTCTGGAAATTATGTAGACCAACTTCGAATTTATGCAATGCTATGGTGGGTGACACATGAGAAAAATGAAACTGTCGATTCACTTGAAATTTGGTACTTAGGTGCTGATGTCGTCAAAGATGTTGAAGTTCCTAGTGTAGAAGAATTGCAAAAAATGGAAACAGAATTAGAGCAGATGTGGAAATTGCTCAAAGAGAATAAACCCGATATAGAACAATGTCCTCCTAACCCAGCACCCATGCGAGGTTTTTCTGCAGGTGGAAAGTCAATTGATGCCCCAAATGAATCACGTTGTGACAGTTGTGATTGGGAGCAGATTTGCCCTGGCGGTTCAGGAAATGATGACTTACCAAGCGCCGGTATTGTCAATTTACCAGGTTCATCTTCAAGTTTTGATATTACTGAAATTGCCCAATTAAACCCTCGAGCTACCATTGTAGCAGAAGTCTTCTCTGTTGTTGGTGCCAATTCAAAGCCTGTGCCGCAAATAACAATTTGCCAAGGAACCAATTTCGCAAAAATACAAATAATTTCTGAAACACATGAATCAGGTCAAAGAAGTTGGCCTCTTGGAATAAAGAAAGGGGACCTTGTCAAATTAGATGGATTAGTCTTCACAGTTAATTGGAAAGGTGAAATCGTCCTAAAAGTAGACCCTCATGCAATAATTATTCCAGCATCACCTAGTGAAGAATGTACTACAGACCTGTTATCGTATAGAGCTAAATATCATGTGGCAGGAAGAGTAATTTATCGCTTTGAAAAGCGTGGAATTGGTCGTACAGGTAAGGAATGGCATAGAAAAGGTTTGATGATTCAGGATTCTACAGGTGCGATGAAAGTTGGGGGATGGGCCAATGATTGGCCACCTCAATATGACACTGTACATGTTGGAGATACTGTAGTAGTGGCAAATATTGGAATCGATGCATGGGCAACTGAAGTTAGAGGAGAAATTTCTCGAAATTCAACTTTCCAAACAATTGAACGGATTTCAAGAAATTAATTCAATCTTTTTTGCAGCATCTGGCTTTTTGAACATTGTTATTTGGCTAACCCAAAGAACAATAATCAACACCCCTAGCAAGAATACCTCATCCATTATTTTACTGATTATCCATACTCCTAGATAGAAGAGGCCTATGGAAAAAGCGAGGCCAATGAGAACTTGAGGAGAACTCTTCATTCTTGGATCTATGAATGTATAGATATAATATCCGCCTCCAAAAAACGCCCATAGGTATGCAAAAGTCAAATATATTATTCCTATTATAATACCAAATAATCCAAATTCTGGTTGTAAATTTGGTTTGGTCACTATCATATCAATTACAATCAGGATAATTGCTACATTGTGCATTATTGATTCATGAGTTTTGAAGAGGTGGTCAAAGTCCCGTTCCATTTTTATTTCAGTTGGAATTATTATGTATCTGACAACTGTTGATGTTAGAAAAACACAGCCTAATGCGATGGAGTATAATACAGATGAAAAAATTGTTATCCAATCTGGAACTTCAATGTCAAAAACACTGTGCCAAGTACCGATACTGGCGAATAGAAATGCAGTTCCAAAAATCATTAGAGTCCAACTACTAAAGGAAACTAATCTTTCAAGACCTAATAACTCAAACAAGTGATAATCATTTTCTTTGTGGCGTAGGGCAATCATTGTTCCTGGGTCTGTAGAACGGACCATCAATATCACAATTGTATATGCGCTGAGCAAGAAACAAGCAGTACGAAATAATGCTAATAACTCTACAGGGATAATGTTTGAATGAAACTGGAAAGTAGAATTTCCCAGCAGACTTGGTACTTCCAAGTACCATAGGGATAATACTGTCAACAAGAATACAACAAAAATGGTTGCAAATGAGAAATTACTGTAGTCTCCTTCGCTATTTGGTGGCAAAACCTCCATAATTAACGCCTCCAATTCTTTCTTCTTGAAACCTTGTAACATTTCGTACCATGAACATTCGTAATTAGATAATATTTCTATTATCAATTGATAGAACATCAAATGATTTCATTCAATTTTCAAATAGGAAATTAATTTTTGTAAGAATGTGTGTTGTTGATTTGAGAGTTGAATTCATTCAACAAACACAAATAATTTCGTGATGGCCGGTATAACCCTTTTTACAGATGGAAACGAGGACAGTTTATGGTTGATGAACCAGTCTTCAGTGAAGTGGTATCATTTGCTGGTTATTTGCCCAATAAAGTAGTTTATACCAAGGACATTGCTCCTATTGGTTCAATACCAAGGAAGATTGATTTCGAGAGATTGACGGGAATAATATCGCACAGAGAGATTGATGATGGGCAGGATTCAGTTGAATTAGCATATGAAGCGAGTATCAAAGCCTTGAAACGAGGCAACATTAAGGCTGAGGATATTGATTTAATAATAAATTGTTCAGTTTCTAAACTGGATAATAAATTGAATCAAATTCTTGAACCAAGTTTTTCGGCATTCTTGGCCAAACGATTAGGTGCTATCAATTCAGATTATTTTGATGTCGGTAATGCCTGCTCAGGAATGATAACCGCATTGAAAATTGCTGATATGTATATCCAAAATGGCATGGCAAAGAATGTTCTTGTGACTTCTGGAGAATATATTACACCAGTGATAAGAGAGGCTCAAAACACCTCCTTTTGGTTGAATCCGGATGCAGTTCCTTCATTATCAGTTGGCGATGGAGGTGGCGCATACCTACTGGGGGCAACTTCAAATCCAAATCTGCTTCGTTTTGGAGAACCCCAAACACTTGCGCAATACGATTCATATTGTATCGCTGATGCAGCGATTAGAGCACCAGGACCTAAAATGAGGACCAAAGGGAAGAAGTTGCACCAAGCTGCAATGAAACAGTTGATTACATCATTCCAAAGAACTCTTGATGTTTTGGGATTAGAGTGGATGGAAATTGACCACATTATTACACATCAAACTTCAGCAAAAATAATTGAACGAGGAAATAATTTGACTGTTGATGTATTTGGACAGTGTAAATGCTACCACATTTGTGTTGATGAAACAGGAAATACTGCTAGCACATCTCATGCAGTTGCTCTAGAACAAGGGTTGAAGGAAAACCATTTCAGTGAAGGAGAAGACGTTCTATTACATTCATATGGATCTGGTCTAAGTATTTTCATCGCACATTTCATTATTCCAAAAGGGGTGAGTTCATGGTCGTAATCGCAGCATGGGCCGATGGCCCAATTACAACCAAGAATAATATCAAGGGGTGTGCTAAACTTGCGAGAAAGGCGTGTGAAGATGCTAATATCTCTTTGCAAGATATTGGAATAGTGATATTCTCCGGCGTATATCGTCCTAATTTCCGCTCAGAACCATCTTGCGCATCTCACATACAGAATAAATTAAAAATTCGTTGTAAAGATTTAGAATTATCAAGCAAGCACTGCTTTAGTTTTGACATAATTGATGGAAGCAGGGGAGCACATCGTGCAATTCAAACAGCGAGCCATTTCATTAAGAACTCAGAAACAAAATATGCATTGGTGGTTTGTGCTGATGTAAAACCGACAAAACAAAGTAAATGGCTGTATGAAAACCATGCGCTTGCAATGGTAATATCAAGTCATGCATCTGGATTGAAATTTATTTCCAGTAATTATAGCAGTGGTAAATTGACAGCGCACACAAAATCGACATTTGACACAAAAAAGAAAGTATCTGTTCTCAATTATGTTGGTGATACGAATCATTCAGGGGAGATTGAGATTGAAAAAGAATTTAAATCAGATAGTTCGTCTTTAGGTTCAATCCAAATGCGAGATTTCTTGTTATGGAGTAACAATAAAAAAGGTGAGTTAAAACATACTATAGTGGATAGGACAGGAGCCATGTCAATAACTCATTGGAGGGTATAGAAAGATGTTAACAAAGCGAGAACATCTCGAAAAGAAGTATCTTTTTGTAATTCTTATCATCTATTTGTTTTGGCATATCTGCAGCCGAATCGGACTTTCTATAGATTTGCAATGGCATATTGATGTTGGGAGAGATCAATTGTTTACACCGCCACATGTTATGATATTAGCAGGATTATTTCCAGCAATGATTGTTTCTTTACTCTTTCTAATGTGGACAACGCGCGATTATCATAGAGGAATCGAGGTACCTGGGTTGAAAATCGGTCCTATTGTGGCACCAGTCGCTATCTGGATGACACTTCTTGGACAGGTAACAATACTATTTGGAGGACTTTTTGATGATTATTGGCATGCCCAATACGGCCTAGATGTCAATATTATAACACCTCCACATCTTTGGACTATTTTTGGAGGAGTAGTGGCAGAAATCGCTACATTAATACTGGCATGTCAATTAATTTCTATTTCAAAGAGGGAAGAAAAAAGTGAAAAGATTCTAACATTGATTGCACTTCTAACAATATGGACATTAATAATCCATTTATATTTCACTGTCGGTAATTTCTTAGATCCAAGAGAAGCAGTAATAGAACTCGCTGGATTGAAATTGTTACCACATTTAGCGCTTGCCGGATTTGTAACGATTATTATTATTGAAATCACAAATCACTTTTTTGACATCAATGAGGTTACAAAGTTATCATTAATCACTCTAATTTCTCAATTATTATTATTATTTTCAATACCGATATTTGTAGAGATGCTAATGGGTCCAGAGCATGTCTATAGGCCAGGTTCACCACATCAAGTGCTGATTCCAAGTTTGCTGCCATGGTTATTGATGCCAGCAATCATTTGTATTAGAAAATGGCCAGCATTGATGAATAACAAATTTACCTATATCGCAATAATCCTGTGCACTAATCCGATTTGGCTACCTCTTGGTGGCGAATATATTCCTTCTCTAGTAGATGGAATGGGATTGGCGATATCTATAATCCTATCAATTCCAGTAATGTATTTTGCAACATACAGTTCGAGAAATATTGCTATTGCTATGGACAATGCTATGTTAAGAGTAATCAATAAAAAAGGTCCTAAGGAGCAAAAAAATGGCGACAAATCCTCATTGGTAGGAACTATATCTGTAATACTGATGATGATTTGCTTGATGTATATTCCAGCAGTACAAGGTCATGGTGGGGTTCATAGAATCGAGGAAGGAGATGGATTTGACGCCCCTAGAAGGATTCTATTCGAT
>JABIGP010000253.1 GCA_018650105.1 Methanobacteriota archaeon | reverse complement strand
CTATTTGTTGTTCTAGCCCCAACATTTGAACAATTCTTGCCATCCATTGTAATTTCTCCATTTTTTTACTAACATCAGTTTTACCAGACCATTGGCCAACGCTGGAAAGTGTGTATCCAACTAAGTATACGTCTTCAAAATCAATCCCTAACATATAGGCCATACATAACGCTCTATCACCATCGGTAAAACCTCCCCAGTTGTGCATTCCAGTGAAATGATTTGCTGTTTGATGACTTAATATCAAACAAGGTGGATTACTATAGTGGGACCACTTATTGACAGATTCATTCCAACTCCCAACATTATCACCATGTGCATGTGCGATAATTGTAACTCCTTTCTTTGCAGCCTGTTCTAGGTGCGGTGTGCCATCAAAGTCACTTACAATACAAGCCAAATCAGCCTCTTTAGGGATTGCTCCAACCGCTCCATCAGCGGCGATGAAGACCACACCTTCTCCAACCATTTCTTCCAGTTCACCACTATTTACTGCAGCACCTACAAAGATAACTGCATGGGCTTTGAGTAATTTGATTTGCAGTGCCCCAAGGACTTGATTTCTCACTTCAGTATTCCATTTGGAGAGCCCAAACGGAGAGTCGATTGCAAATGCAGATTGCATCGCTTTTGCACTTTCGATATCGGCTTGTAAGTCCCAGCCAAAATGCGTCCTCACTTCATCTTGTATTGCGATGAGGGGGTTGACATTTTCATCGCCCATGACAAGGTGAATCGGCTCGCCTTCAAGAATACATCTTCTATTATTGAAGTTCATATGCCGTCGCCCCTCATGGAGCATCATGCCAGTGCCAACATCTCCTCCCGAAATCTCGGATGAGGTGACTTTTGCGCGCTACCCCTTCCTGCCACAAGCCGCTGGCTGGATTAAACAAATGGCTATTGATCATCAGATTGATCTGGATGAATTACTAGTTGGTTCTTGGATGGAAAAGGCAAGACAGAGAGCAAGAGTCCGACTTGTTAGTTCTGTCAATTCAAACGAAGGAGTAGAAGTTGTTGGCGGAGATATCCACACCGAAGAAGGCAGAATAATTGAGGCATTTTCATTTTATTATGCGCGATTAGTTGTTTGTGCGAGTGAAGATGAACGACTAATAGCGCGTTGGGCACAAGCGGAAGCTGCTCGCGCTGAACAACTACTAGTCAAAGACAAATCATCATTGGATATCATCGCAAGAACATATATTGCACAGATAAAATCAGAAAATCACCATGGCCTAAACAATCCCATGATGGCAAATGCAGGTGGCGGAATACGGGCAATGCGCAGATCAAGTTCTGGCCCACTATGGAAAATAGGGCTTTCAGATTTCATCGAAATCTGTCCTAAAATTACAGGTTCCCGATGGCGATTACCAAATTGTGATGTTAATGATGGATGGATTACTTTATTTGAAGAGGCTCAATATGGTTCATCGGCTAAACTTGCGCGTTTACTAAGAGAGCGAATCAAGCGAAGCGTTGAGGCTGAGGCTTTACAAAAAATGCAGGAAGTCACAACAGATTTGGCGATTAGATTGGCAGAACCGGTTGGAATGCTAAGAACTTTAATGGCCAGTAAAACAAGTGAAGCAATTGCATTGGTTGGTGCAGAAGAGAGTGAGTGGCCTCCATGCATGAGAAAAATTGTCGGCGATTTATCCAATGGTGTAAATGTCAATCATTTCGGCAGATTATTTCTTGCTTCTATATCAGCCACAATCGGCCTACCCCCAGAATCAACAGTTGATTTCTTCCGCAGTGCACCTGATTTTAGTGAAAGCACAACAAATTATCAGGTTTCTCACGTCTATGAGCACGCATATACTCCAGCAGGTTGTGGTAAATTGAAAGTCAATCATAACTGTCCTGTACTACCTGGTGATGATAGATTATGTGACCAACCTTGGATGGACCATCCACTCAAATACATTAGAGCCACTCAACGTTGGAATGCAAGGAATAAAGCGGCAGAACTTGCAAGTGGTGTTCCACAAAATAATTCACAAGATGACAAGCCTTTGGAAAATGAAAAAACAGATGATGAAACAAAGATATGACACAATAAAGAGTGTGTAATATTGACTGTATCAAAGTAGCATTCGCGCGAAGGTTTGAATTGGATGAGCAAATAGGGCGTATTAACCACAGGTGAATTGCTATGACTCGAACACTCGTATTGACAGTTGACCGAGACAATGATCTTGGAAATAAAACTTCGATAAGAGGCCCGGTTATTGGGCGGCGACAGGTGCTAACTGCGGCGTTGAAATTAGGTATTGCTGACCCTGAAGAAAGTGATACCAATGCAATTCTTGGGGCCTTGAGGCAACACGACACTCTAAAGGAAGCAAACTTGGAAGATGACGAGGTCGAGGTAGCGATATTAACTGGTGATGAGAAAGTTGGAATGCGCTCTGATAGAGCGATTGCAGCCCAATTGGAAGAAGTGGTAGCCGCTTTCCAACCTGATGAAGCAATTTTAGTCACAGACGGCGCAGAAGACGAATCCGTCCTTCCAATCATCCAATCACAAGTTAGAATCAACCATGTTGAAAAGATAATTGTCAAGCAATCCAAAGGAATTGAGGGCACATATTACTATATTGTCAAGGCTCTAGAAGATCCAAAGTGGAGGGCGAAAATTATGATTCCATTTGGGTTAACTTTGGCTATTATTGGACTTGGAATAATGCTTCCTAATTCAATTGGTGGCTTTGTAATAGGTGCATTACCTCTTGCAATTGGGTTGTATATCTTCAGCAAGGGTGCAGGAATTGAATCTTCAGTAAACAAAGTAATTCAAGAAATGAGAGAAAATGCAGATGCAGCTATGTTGTCAACATTACTTTGGTTTTCAACTCTATTCAGTGCAATATTTGCAGTTGCTGAAGGATGGCGGCAGTATAGTGAAGGGATTACAGAAGCGACAAAAAACTCCATTCTTTGGCTTGAAGTGATACATGCATCACTCGCTTGGGTAATCGTTGCATTCCTTACATCAACAGCCGGATTCATGTTGTTGAGATTGAAGAGAGGTTCTTTCTCTGGACGTTTGGTCGTGCTTGGAATGTTTGGTATGGTCGTATATTCATTCGTTGATGTTGGCTTGACAATTTCCATAGATGTCTTAGGAAATTCAAATGCAGCCGGTTATGAATTAGGCTTCTTCAATATCATTAGCGACTTATCTACGCCGATAATGTGGATTGCATTGCTGTGGATTACAATGACTATTGTACGCGCTTTACAATCAAAGCAAGCACAATCAGACCGTTATTGGGGCATCTGAGAGATTACTCAATCAAATGATGAACTTAGGCATATGCCTTGCCATTGTGTTATGTCCAACGACACCAATTATTGTTCCATCCAGATCTACTACTGCGATTTGATTTAGATCATGTGCTAACATCAGTGCACCTGCCTTGAGAAGTGGAGTGCCAGCCCTAACGGTCATCGGTGGCACATTTACCAATTGCTGTGCAGGAACTGCATGCATCCAGGCAATAGAACGGTTTACAGTTTTACGTGCTATTAATTTCAAAATGTCAACGGCGTGAATACGACCCATT